>JAEZDL010000104.1 GCA_023418095.1 Bacteroidota bacterium | reverse complement strand
GATCTTGGCGATCAAAGATCCTTGATGGCCCATTCTACCGGTGTTTGGAGAGATTATCCTTCACAAGAAGATCCACCAGGCCGATCGATGCTTCTTCCATCTGGCCGGTGATCCCATCGATCTTGCTAAGCAGGTAGTTGTAGAAGATCTGCAGGATGATCGCCACGATAAGACCGAAGACCGTGGTGAGCAGCGCCACCTTGATACCTACAGCCACGATCGCCGGGCTGATGTTGTTCGCTGCGGCGATCTGGTCGAACGCCAGGATCATACCTACTACTGTTCCCAGGAACCCGAGCATGGGCGCCAGGGCGATGAACAGTGCGATCCAGGAGAGGCCTCTTTCGAGTCGGCCCACTTCCACCCCGCCGTAAGCCACGATCGATTTCTCCACGATGTCCACTCCTTCGTGCGCCCGATCGAGACCCTGGTAGAAGATCCCTGCGATCGGGCCGCGTGTGTTGCGGCACACTTCCTTGGCCGATTCGGTGCCACCGCTGCGTAGGGCCGCTTCGACATTGTTGAGCAACTTCTGGGTATTGGTGCTCGCCATGTTCAAATAGATCACACGCTCGATCACAAGGGCCAGACCGAGGATGAGGCATACCAGTACAGGGGCCATCCACACTGGATCGCCTTCAATGAATCGCTGCTTGAACATCTGGTGTCCTCCCTCGACCGGGGCGCCGGCTTCGGCAGTGGCTTCGGTGGAAGGTGCCTGAGCGGCATCCTGTGCGGCCACCGGCGTGGTTACAAGGCTTATGCTGATCAGGCCGGCCAGGCATAGGTTCAGGAAATTGCGTACCATGTTGTGGTTCTTCTTATCTATTGTGAGGGTAGTGGTGCTTGCAGGGTACTGAAAAAACGTGGTCCCAGGTTCCGTGAAAGTGCTTCATCGCAGCCATTCGTGGCTGGCATGGCGGAGAGAGAGGGATCGGCCAAGGCCTTTCCCATTGGGGGGGAGGCTTCATGCCACGCCTGCGGCCGTTCCGGCCTTGGATCATAAATGTTGTACGATCGCCCAAGCAAGCTTGGCTCCCTTCCAACATTGATGATCCCGCCGCTGCGCGGCTGGTCGAGGCATGGCGGAGAGAGAGGGATTCGAACCCCCGATACCCCGTTAAGAGTATACGCACTTTCCAGGCGCGCGCCTTCAACCACTCGGCCATCTCTCCTTTTCACAGCTGTTGAACGGCGGTTTTTCCGTTCATCGGGCGGCCAAATTACGAAAAGGAAGAGCGATCGATATTCCGGCACGCCGTTTATCATTTTTGATCTGCGCTGGGGTTGAACCTGTTCAGCTTCAAACCAACGTCAACTCCCCGCAGATCGGTGCCGCCGCATCTCGGATCACCGCCTCCGTTCCCCCGCCAGCACCGTCCGCAGCGCCTTTTTCGCGACCTAAAAGGAACATCAGCTTGGTCAATGCGGCTTCGATCGTCATGTCAGCACCGCCGATCATGCCCATTTCCTGGAAGGCCTTGCTGGTGCCATACCTTCCCTGTTCCACGCGGCCACCCGCACATTGGGTTACGTTCAGGAGCACCACCCCGCGCCCGGCAGCTTCCCGTAAAGCGTGCAGGAAAGTGGGTTCCGTGGGGCCATTGCCGCTCCCAAAAGTGGCGATCACAGCTGCTTTCAGATCGGGTTGTGCCAGTGCCGCCTCCACCCACGAAGCCCTGATCCCGGGATACAGTTGGATCAGCGCCACGCGATCATCCAGCTGTTGGTGCAACCTGACCGGCCGCCCGGGCGATGGAAGGATCGCTTCCTGGCGGAAGCGAAGGTGAATACCGGCCTCGGCGAGCACCGGCCAGTTCGGCGATCGGAAGGCCTCGAACCTTTCGGCATGCACCTTCACCGTCCTGTTACCGCGCATCAACCTGTATTCGAAATAGATCGCCACTTCCGGCACGATCGGCCTTCCAATTTCATCTTTCGCGGCCGCGATCTCTATGGCCGTTACCAGGTTCTCGCGCGCATCGGTGCGGGTCATTCCCACCGGTAACTGCGATCCGGTAAGGATCACCGGTTTGCCCAGGTCCTCCAACAGAAAGCTCAACGCGCTCGCTGTGTAGGCCATGGTATCACTGCCATGCAACACCACGAATCCATCGTAGTTCTCGTAATTCCCATGGATCATTCCCGCGATCCTGATCCAGTCCGCAGGACGCATATCACTGCTATCGATCGGCCGCTGGAATGAGATCGTTCCTAATTGCACTTCGATCCGCTTGAGCTCCGGCACCTGCTCCTCCAGCAGGCCAAGGTCCATGGGCTGCAACATGCCTGTGGCGGGATCGAGCCACATGCCGATGGTGCCGCCCGTATAGATCAACAGGACCTTTCCCCTCATGCTATTTCCTTGTGCGATCCACTCCGAAAAGTTTCTCCGCATTGCGCGTGGTGATCGCACCGATCCGGTCGACGTTCACCCCGGTGACGTCCGCCAGCCGCGTTGCCACGTATGGAATGTAAGCGCTCTCGTTGCGCTTGCCGCGCCAGGGGATCGGTGCGAGGTAGGGCGCATCGGTCTCCAGTACGCAGTTCTCCGCGCCCACTTCAGCCATCGTTTCCGCCAGACCCGCTTTCGGAAAAGTTATTACACCGCCGATCCCCAGGAAAAATCCACCCAGACCGGCGATCAGCGCCGCTTGTTCCGCAGTGCCGGTGAAACAATGGAACACACCGCAAAGCCTCTCTTCATTCTCTTCTTCAACGATGCTGAACACTTCGTTGAAGCTATCGCGCGCATGGATCACGATCGGGAGTTGAAGATCCTTCGCCCAGCGGATCTGCTGGCGGAATACCTCCTTCTGCTGATCGATGTAGGTCTTGTCCCAATAAAGGTCGATCCCGATCTCGCCCACGGCATGATAGCGGCCCGTATGCAACTCGCGTTCGATCTCCTTCAGATCACGCGAAGGATCGGCGCCCACCGATCCCGGATGCAGACCCATCATGGGAAAGCAAACATCCGGATACCGATCTACGAGCTCATGCATCGGTTCGATGCTTTCCAGATCGATGTTAGGCAGGTACATCCGCTTCACCCCGGCTTCGAGCGCACGTTGGATCATGTCGTCGCGATCGCCTGCGAACTGCTTGTGATAAAGATGTGCGTGCGTATCGATGAACACGATCGCGAAGTAACGGCTTCCGCGCCCAAGCCACGCACAACGCGGCACGGCTAACTTTGCCCGCCCTGCATGAAGATCCTGGTCCTTCGCTTCAGTTCCATCGGCGATATCGTTCTTACAAGTCCGGTGGTGCGTTGCCTGAAGCAACAACTGAAAGCCGAGATCCATTTCGCGACGAAGAAGGTTTTCGCCGACCTGGTCGCGCATTCACCTTATGTGGATAAAGTGCATCTTCTAGGTGCGGACCTGAAGGAACTGATCGTGGAACTGAAAAAGGAGGAATTCGACCTCGTCGTCGATCTTCACCACAACCTGCGCACAGCGCGGATCAAGCGGAAACTTGGTGTTGCTTCGAGAAGTTTCCCGAAGTTGAACATCGAGAAATGGTTGCTGGTGAATTTCAAGAAGGACCGGCTTCCGCGGATCCATATCGTGGATCGGTACATGAGCACGGTGGAACATCTCGGAGTGAAGAACGATCGGACCGGATTGGATCTTTTTATTCCTGCGGAAAAGGAAGTGGGCCTGCGATCGTTACCGGAACAATTCCACAACGGTTACACTGTGATGGCGATCGGGGGCGCGCATGAAACAAAACGCCTTCCGCTTCACAAACTGATCGAACTGGGAAAGATCCTTGAAGGACCGATCGTGATCGTTGGCGGTGAAGAGGACCAGGCCGATGGCCGTGCGATCGGCAGTGCGATCGGCAGCCGCGCATTCGATGCGACGGGACGTTACGATATTCTTGGAAGCGCTTCATTGATCCGCCAGGCGAAGAGCGTGATCGCGCATGACAGCGGCGCAATGCATATCGCTGCGGCCTTCAAAAAGAACGTGGTGAGCGTCTGGGGCAACACGGTCCCTGAATTCGGCATGGGCCCTTATATCCCACAGCATCCGGAACGTGCGCACATCGCAGAAGTGCCCGGATTACCGTGCAGGCCGTGCAGCAAGATCGGCTACGATCGGTGCCCGCAAGGCCATTTCAAATGCATGAACGATCACGATCTGAAGGCGATCGCGGCAAAGGCCCTGAGCCGAGCTTAGTGCATCAGCCAAAAGGTGATGATCCCACCGAAGTATCCGAGCGCTGCCGGGAAGGCCATGCGCCGCAGGTACCACAGGAAATCGATCCCGAGTATTCCCATGGAAGCTACGCCGGCGGCCGAACCAATGATCAAGATGCTGCCACCTGTGCCAGCGCAAAGTGCGAGCAGCGACCAGAAATCGTGATCGGGAATGAATTGCGTGAGCGGGTACATGCCCATCGCCGCGGCCACCAACGGCACATTGTCCACCACTGCGGAAAGCAACCCGATCACCGTGTTCACCGCGAAGATGTTCCCGAGATTTTGATCGAGGAACGCTGCCGCATCGGTAAGATGACCGGCAACCTGCAAACCTGCGACCGCTGTGAGAATACCGAAGAAGAATAGAACGCTGGGCACATCGATCCTGCGCAGCACGGCGGTGACCTTGAGGTGACCGTGATCGGATTCGATCTTGTTGCGATGGAGCAATTCGGTAACGATCCACATGAGACCGAGACCGAGCAGGATGCCCATGTACGGCGGAAGATGTGTAAGTGTCTTGAAGACCGGTACTCCGAGCAGCGCGACCAATCCCATGATGAAGATGAGCAGCTGTTCGTTACGCGGAACGGCCACGTGTGTGGAACCCGTTTCATTGCTGGAGGCCGGCCGCTCGATCTTCCCTTTGAACGTGAAGGTGAACCAGATCAAGGGAAGAAGCAGGCACACCAGGCTCGGTAAGATCAATTTGCTCACAATGCTCGCTGCGGTCACCTGGCCGCCGATCCACAACATGATCGTTGTAACGTCGCCGATCGGGCTCCATGCACCACCAGCGTTCGCCGCGATAACGACTATGCCGGCGAAAGTCCATAGATCTCTTTTATCCTTCACCAATTTGCGCAACAGTGCACACATCACGATCGCGGTGGTCATATTGTCCAGCGCGGCGCTCAGGAAGAAGGTGATGATCCCGATCACCCAGATCAGCATCACTTTGTTCTGGCCGGTGATCCGATCGGTGATCACACGAAAACCCTCATGCGCATCGATCAACTCCACTATCGTCATTGCACCCATCAGGAAGAACAGGATGCTCGCGATATCGCCCAGATGCTCCATCAAGTGATGGGTGATCACTTCACTACCGCGAGCTTCCGGTGGAAAAAGCGCATCCTGGCCCAACATGATCAACACCCAGATTAGCACCCCTGTGACCAGCGCACTGGCCGCCTTGTTCACATTGATCGGATGCTCCAAGGCAATAGCGAGATAGCCGATCACAAAGACCAGCGCGATCACCAGGTACATGATGTTGGGGGGATTTGTGCGCAAAGGTGATCGCAGCCCGATCACCAATTCACAAACTTTCAGAAATTAGTTTTCCACCCTCAAACGTTGATGCGATCGGGATCGAAGAATGGATCAGGAACCAGACTTTACCCGAACAGGGCGCGCAGTTCGGTCGCTTGATCCGGTTTCATCTTTCCAGCCAGGATCAAACGCAATTGCCGGCGGCGAAGCGCTCCGTTGAACCTTTCCTTCTCTTCGTCGGTCTCGGGAACGGCTTCAGGAACAGCCACAGGATGTCCGGTTTGATCGACGGCGACGAACGTGTAGATCGCGCTGTTGCATTTCACCTGTTCGCCGGTGACCTGATCTTCCACCCATACGTCGCTCCACACTTCCATGCTGGTGCCGAAGGCTCGGCTCACCTGGCTGCGGATCGTGACGAAGTCGCCCAATTTGATCGGCCGATCGAAGCTCACATGGTTCACTGCCACCGTTACCACCACGCGTTTGGAATGGCGGTGCGCACTGATCGCGCAGGAAATGTCCAACCATTTCAAGAGCTGGCCACCCATGAGGTTGCCCAGCGTATTGGTATCGTTGGGCAGAACAAGATGCGTGGTCTCCGCCCTGCTGATCGAGACCGGATTGGAAACCCTGTTCATTTGAACGCGGGTGATCATTGAAGCTTGTAGAAAAGGATCCGGCCATCATCGGTACCGGTGATCAAATGATCCTCGTGGACCAGAAGCGGAGCCCGATGATGTTGATCCTTGTTGGTGGGATATTCAAGCTTCTGCACAACTTCACCCTTATCATCCACGAATTCGATCGCACCATCCTTCACCGCGCGGATGGTGATCCCGTTGTGTTGGATCTCACTTTGCTGGTAGAATCGATCGAAGGCTGAATTCTTCATGTCGAAACCCATGGCCTTCACCTGGCGCGGATCCGGGATCCAGCCGTGGGGCGTAAGCACCTTCTCCTGCTTTCCCGATTTCACATCCCATACCTGGCGCTTTCCGGTGTGTCCGATCAACAGGGCATATTCACCGTTCTCATTGAAGCCGACGTGATACACCGCTGTGGATCCATCTTCTTCAAAAGGAAAGGCATGCACCTTCTTTCCGCTTTCCAGATCGATGAGTTCCGCGCCTTTGTTCGATCCGGCAAGCACCCGATCGCCTTTCGGCGCGATCGCCAGCGCAACGATCTCGGCCTTGCCTGCTTTCAATTCCTTTGCCGGCGCGGGATCCACTACTTGTGCGAACGCGTTGGATTGTGATCCGGCGATCGCCAGCACCATGAATGATCTTGAGAGTGCAGTGAACATATACTTCAGTTTAGTTGCCGATCACGCTCCGCTTCTGACGCAACCAGGCCAACGCCTCGGCTTCATCGGCGAACATCTTGATCGGCCTTGTGGGTTTATGGTGACGAACGAAAACATTGGCGGCCAATTGATGGCCGAAATCGCGAACAACGATCGCATCAGCGGCGATGTACCGGTTCGAATCCGGGGAGGAAGCGAATGCCCGCGCTTCATTGCTCATGGAAGTACCGAGCCCGACGCTCACCATCAGCAACACCTTGCCTCCACCGCTTTCCTTCTCGATCGCATCGAACATCGCCTGCACCTCCTCCACTGTCACGGTCCGGTGATCACGAAAATGTGTGTGCACAAGATCGGGCTCAATGAAAGTGATCGTACAGGCATCGAGGTCCACCGTTCGCATCGCGGGGTACAAAGTTACTGATCGCGCACAGGGGCTTCTTTCAACGCACCAGCAACCATGCGGCTGAAACGCCTTCGGCCTTCATCGCGGCGATCGCTTCGACCGCATCGGCCTTGCGCGTATAGCTGCCAAAGGCCACGGGGTGAAGATCACCGTGCTTTGAAAGACGCTTCGCTTCGTAACCTTTCCCGATCAGTTCGGCCAGGAACCGATCGGCGTTCTCCTCCTGCGCGAAGCATCCACCGATCACGTGGAAACGCGCCTTCGCGGATGCGACGGACCTGGGCGCGGCCTTCACTTCAACTTTCGTCGTCTCCGGAACTTCGATCGGCGCCGGCATGCCAAGATCAACGATCATGCGCACAGGTTCCTTCGCCGGCAGCTCGATCACCTTCACTCCGAGCGGCTCAGCAGGCAGATCGAAACCAATGAATTCCCGGATCGGCTCGGGCGCTTCCTCCGCCGGCACATGCACGCGATGAACACTGTTCGCGAACGGATCGAAACTGCTCCATTGCACATTCGTGCTCTCGCCATAACGGTAGGCGAAGATCGCGGCGGCGCCGAAGATCACTGCGGTCGTGGCTGCTGCGGCCCACATGAGCGTGGTGCGCCTTTCCGGAAGTGAAGCGGCCTTCTTCACGGGCACAGGTGAGATCACCTTGAAAATGGGCCGTTCCGCCGGTGCGGGGATCGCAGCAACAGGACGTAGGCCGAAAGCTTCCTTCAGGAAATTCGAGCGGCGATCCGGATCGAACTGGAGGTTGCTTTCCTGATCACGGTAGAAGATGCCGATATGCGGAAGCTCAAGCCTTCCTTTTTCGATCAACGTACGGCGCCATTCCTTCACCGCATCATCGATCAGTTGCTGCGCCTCGCGGAACGGCTTGCCTTCACGCTTCGCCACATGATCCGCAAGCAACCCATCGTTGCGATCGAGGTTCTTGTTGAAACTGATGTCCTTGCCGGGCGGATGTACCAGTTGGTTCACCTCATCCAAACGCGCCGATCGGTAATGCGTAAGGAAACCACCCCAGTGCGGCACGATCACGCAATCGTGGCAGTAGAGCAGATCGTGAAGGTCTCGTTCGATGCCCATTCGGAACCGGTGCCAAGTTACTCAAACCTGCATTGAACGGATCCGCTTTCTCGCTTCCTCCAGATCGGCTGCTGTATCCACACAAAATGAATCATGCGAGGTGATCCCGATCTTCACTTTGAAACCGTTCTCAAGCCAGCGCAATTGCTCCAACGATTCCGCTTTTTCCAGTGAAGAAGGTTGAAGCTTCACGATCCGCTGAAGAACTTCCGATCGGAAGGCATACAACCCCACGTGTTTCAAGAAACGGAATTGTTCATGCTGTGGCCGATCGCTCTTCTTGTGAAGGAAAGGGATCGGCGATCGGCTGAAATAGAGCGCGTTCATCTCCGCATCGGTGGTGATCAGCACTTCGCCGGGATCATCCAGATCGCGATCATCGGTGACCACTTGTGCCAGTGTGGCGATGCCGAGGGCGGAAGATGCGAGCACTTCGCAAACAAGATCGATCTGTTCCGGTGCGATGAACGGCTCATCGCCCTGGATGTTCACCACCGCATCGAACCGATCACGACCGATCAATTCAAGCGCTTCGTTGCATCGATCGGTACCGCTGTGATGATCGGGCGAAGTGAGCACCGCTTCACCGCCGAACGCCTGCACATGTTCCACGATCCGCGGATCATCCGTGGCAACAACGATCCTTTCGATCGACTTCGATCGCGAGGCCTGCTCCACCACCCGTTGCACCATGCTCTTTCCACCGATATCCACCAAGGGTTTGCCCGGCAGACGCGTGCTCGCATACCGCGCCGGAATGATCCCGATCACACGCATCACAAGTTGACCATCAATTGTACCTGGAAATTCCGCGGCGCTTCGATCGCCAGTGGCCGGATCGAATACTCCAGGTTGGTGAGATTGTTCACAATGAATCCGATCCGCAGTGGATCGCTCAATTGGTAACCTGCGCGAAGATCGATCACGGTATCGCCGGTGCGATGCGTGCGCATCCACTCGGAGATGCCGGTGCGCAATTGCAGGAGCGGATTTTCCGACTCGTCCAACTGAACGAAGATCTTATCGATGTTGGTGACATGGCTGTTGTACCGAACGCTCACGCCGACCATGAATTTCTTCAGGTCGAATTGAAGATCGGATCGGAAAAGATGCTGCACCCGGAATTTCAAAATGTGGCCGGTCGTATCGTAGCTGGTGTTGAGGTACGTGGCCGGCAAAGCGCCCGGCACGCCCGGATCGGCGTAGACGTATTCCGGCGTTGTGGTGATCGGTAATGTGTACGTATGGCCGATCAGGGCCGTGATCCCGATCGGACCGATCTTTCCCGTGCCGGCCAATTCCGCTTCGAAGCCCGTGACACGAGCTCCTCCGGTGTTCCAGCTCATGAAGCCGAAACCCCAGGCATCCGCTTCAAGATTTGAATTCATCCAGCGTCCGAATGTGAATTCCACGAAATCCTCGTAATCCTGCTGGAAGACGACCGCATCCAGATAGCCCTGGAAACCGCCGATCTTGAAGCCCTGCTTCACTCCCGCCTCGATGTTGGTGCTCTTCTCCGCGCGCAGATCGGGATTCGGGAATATGCGCAACATTCCAACGCTGGTATTGATGAAGCGCTCACCGATCGTGGGGAAACGGAAACCTTCGCCGTAGCTCACACGCAGAAAGGTCGCCTTCAAGGCCTGCCAGTTCACACCGGCGCGAAAGACCGGTTCCGAAGCTTCCACATCGTTAACTGAAAAACGCTCGTACCGAACTCCAGCTGAAATGGAAACGCGATCGAAAAGCCGTTTGTCCAATTGCAGATAAGCTGCAGTGTTCAACGCTGAATTCGCACCATTTCCATCTGCATCACCGGAGTAAAGCAATGCCGTGCTTTCAACTCCCCTGTACACTGCACCGAATGTGATGATCGTTTCGCCGAACAGCTCGAATTCCTGCTGCGCCTGGTATTCGGCGTGCATCACCGTGTTGCTGTTGCTCTGATCGTTGTCGTTCTGGAAATCCTGGTGATGCAAACGCGTGCGCAGGAATTGCCGTGTACCGCTGCGCGAAGTGTAATTGATGAACGGATCGATGTAATACTGATCGCCGATCGTGCGCGTGACAGTTCCGGTCTTTGGCCTGTAAAGTCCGCTGTCAATGTCATTCCAGATCAGGATCGCCGTGCTGCGGCTCTTCATCACGTTCGCGTTCACGCCATAGTTCAATCCTTCCACCTTCTTGTTGCGCCATCTTGTTCCAACATTGAAACGAACGCGGTTGTCATAACCGGCCGGACCAACACGCAGCGGATCTTTTTCGATCGAATCGGCGGGCACTGGTTCCGGTCCAACGAAACCGGCATCAGAGAAGGCGTTGCCGCCAAGAACAAGATCAAAATTCCCGATCTGCCGTGAATGGAAGAAGTTCACTCCACTGATCATCGGGCTGTTCTGGTCCCACCATTTTGCTTCCTTGCGCGCGGGAGCATCATAGATCCCGGTGAACATGGTGACGCGCGTGCGTGGTTCCGATCGCGGATACGCTGTGCGCACATTGATCACCCCGCTCAATGCAGCGCTTCCGTAAAGGACCGAAGAAGCTCCTTTGATCACTTCCACTTGCTCGAGGTTTTCGATCGGCAGGAAGGTCCAGTTCGGCCGGCCGATATCGCCGCCGAGGATCGGAATATCATCCACCAAAACCTGCACGCGGCTGCCTGCGCCATAACTGAACCCGCTGCCAGCGCGGATCTGCGGCTCGCCATCCACCACGATCACACCCGGCACTTGCGCCAATGCATCATCCATGGAAACAACGTTCTTGTTCAGCACCAATTCCGGTTGAAGCACGCTGAGCGACTGCGTCACTTCACCAACGCGTTGCTCGAATCGTCCGGCCGTCACGACCACCATGTCCAGTTGCGTGGCTGCTGGCGCGAGTTGCACGTTCAATTCACGCACTTCACCGGCGCCGATCGCGACTTTCAATTTACGCGGACTGTATCCTATAAAAGTGAAGGTGATCTCATGTTCACCTGCCGGGATCTGGAATGAATACGCACCGGCCGGATCGGTGGCAGCGCCTTTGCCCGGCGCATAAGTGACGTTCGTCCCGATGATCGGTTCTCGGGTGAGACTGTCGATCACGGTTCCCTTCAAAGTACCTTCTTGTGCGAATGAAATTCCGATCAGGATCGATCCGATCAGCAGTGCGAGGAGCCTCTTCATCCAGATCCTAATTTTGTGGGAACGCCTTTTTCTATCGCGGGCAGTAAGGCGATGCGGGTAAATTTAAACGGAAACGGAATTGTCGCAGGAGCTTACCGATGAAGCGCTGATACACCGGATCGCACTTTCGATGTTGAAAGGCATCGGACCTGTCAATGCGCGGAACCTTGTGGCTTACTGCGGCGGCGTGGATCCGATCTTCACCGATCGGAAATTGAAGAATACGCTGGAGAAAGTTCCGGGGATCGGTGCGAAACTGATCGCAAGCATCACCGATCGGAAAGTGCTTGCCGAAGCGGAAAAGGAGCTTGCTTATGTGCGGAAGCATGGCATCCGCATGATGTTCTACCTCGATCACGAATATCCGCGGCGACTGAAGAATTGCCCGGATGCACCCGTGCTTCTCTACGCGAAAGGTCCGGCCGATCTGGATCATCACCACATGGTCGCGATCGTTGGAACGCGCACACCGAGCGAACTGGGAAGAAAACTTTGCCAGGAATTGGTTGAAGGCCTCGCCGAAGTGAACGCAACGATCGTAAGTGGACTCGCTTATGGGATCGACATCGTAGCACACCGCAGCGCAGTAAAGATGGATCTGCCTACGATCGGTTGCGTGGCGCATGGACTCGATCGATTGTATCCCGGCGAACATGCGGCAACGGCGAAGGAAATGCTCGAACATGGAGCTCTTGTGACCGAGCTGCCGAGCGGAAGTCCGTTCGCGCCGGGCAATTTTCCGGCGCGTAATAGAGTGATCGCCGGATTATCGGACTGCACGGTGGTGATCGAGAGCGGGCCGAAAGGCGGAAGTTTGATCACTGCGGATATCGCGAACAGTTACGATCGCGAGATCTTCGCTTATCCGGGCCGGCCATCCGATCCGCGAAGTGAAGGTTGCAATGCGCTGATCCAGCAGAACAAGGCGATGCTCGTGACCTCGCCGAAGGATGTGATCACCTTCATGGAATGGCTGCCGCAGGCGAACAAGAAAACGGTCGTGCAAGCTTCGCTATTCGTGGACCTGCTGCCGGAGGAGCAGGCGTTGGTGGACATCATCCGATCGAAGGGAAAGGTCGCGATCGATGAACTTTGCATTGAAAGCCGGCTCACACAAGGAAAGGCCGCCAGTCTCCTGCTCAATCTGGAATTCAACGGCGTGGTGCGATCGCTGCCGGGAAAGATGTACATGTTGAATTGAGCTCAATTCCTTATTACCGAACGAATGCTTTTTGGGCGGGTTTCAGCCGGGTCGTGGCTACGCCTGCAAGTCCTCCGTCGCTGCGCTTCGTGCGGGCTTTACGGCTTCGCCACTCACGCAGATCCGGAGTTGACGAGAAGATCCTGTCGCTGACTGATGATCGCAGGTATTTGCGCGTTTCCGGGTCAAGCCCGGAATGACATCGCTGTAAGCCGGGGAATGACTACGCTATCCGGAATGACATTGGGCATGCGCCAGCGCGTGAAGGATAGGAGCGGAAAGCCCGGACCACAGGGAGGACTTGCAGCGGATAGCCTGACCCGCCTTCGCCAAGGCTTCGGCGAGGCAAACGCCCGTTGAAGCGTTGGCGAAGGCGGGGCACGCCCAACCCACAACCGAACAAATTGAAAAAGTCCGCTCGCAACATCCCGAAGGTGAACCTCCAACTTTATCCCCCCTACCTTCGCGCCCAATTCAACCAACATCCCCGAGATGGCAACGGCAACGGCTAAAAAAGCAACGTCGAAGAATTCAACAAGCAGCAGTACTGAGAAACTGGTGAACGCCTTCATGCAGAACGTGATGGCGCGCAACGCCAACGAACCCGAGTTCCTGCAGGCGGTGCATGAAGTGGCGGAAACTGTGATCCCCTTCATGGAGAAGAACCCGAAATACAAGGGCAAGATGCTCCTGGAACGCATGGTGGAGCCCGAGCGCACGATCATCTTCCGCGTTCCATGGGTGGATGATCTGGGCAACATACAGGTGAACCGAGGCTATCGCGTGGAGTTCAACAGCGCGATCGTGCCTTACATGGGCGGCATCCGTTTCCACCCGAGCGTGAACCTGAGCATCCTGAAATTCCTCGGTTTCGAGCAGACCTTCAAGAACAGCCTTACCACATTGCCGATGGGCGGCGGCAAGGGTGGAAGCGATTTCGATCCAAAAGGAAAGA
>JAEZDL010000089.1 GCA_023418095.1 Bacteroidota bacterium | reverse complement strand
CGATCTCACTGTCGAACGGTGTGATCTCCCAACTGGTCTGGCTTCCGTTCGCATCGGTCTGGAATTCCAGGGTCACGTTCTGGGTGCAGGAAACGGGTGCGCAATTGCAGCTGGCGTTGAGTTCACCCAGTGCGAACTGGTTCGGATCGGGGTTGGCATCGCATACCGATCCAACCTGTCCCGCAACGTTCGGGCAATCATCGACGCAGTCGGGCACGCTATCCCCATCGGTATCGGTCTCGTCAACGGACACAGTAACGCTATCAGCAACGCTGCATCCGGCCGCAGAGGTCGCGGTAACGATATAGGTCGTGGTCTCGTTCACCACTATATCGGTCGGGTTCTGATCATTGCTGCTGAAACCTTGCGGGTTCGAGGTCCAGGAGAAACCTACGGTCTGAACGCCGCTGAGCGTCACATTATCGATGGCCCAGAAATATCCCCAGGTCGCATGATGACGGAAGCGGATCCTCAGATCGCTTATACCTACGTATGCATCCAGGTCTACCGTGTTGTTCACGAAGGCACCAGGCGCACCTTGAGTGGTGTTGAAGAATTGGAGCGTCGTCCAGGTCGAACCGCCGTTCGTGCTCACTTCCACTTTCGCGCTATCATCGGTGCCAGCAGCCCGGAAGAAGTGCCAGTAGCTCAGATCGAGCGAGGTGTAATCGGTCGTATTCAACGAGGGAGAGATCAACGATGCATTGGTGACACTACCGCTGCCCTGAGCATCACTATTGCTCAGGAAGAACTGTGATGCATCGTTGCTGCTGAACGCTGGGAATGTGCTGTAGGTGTATGGGCTCGAACGCAAGGTCCAGGCACCAGCTGCCGGGGTGGTCCCTCCCGTGGAATTATTCACGGTGGACCAGCCATGGGTGGTGGTCGTAAAGCCGGAGGAAAGAAGTGTTGAAGCTGCCGATCCGGTGCTCGTAAGGTCAACCGTGGCTCCTGCCGGACACACGGTGTTAGCACTCGCACTTGCATCCACTCCCGTCGGTAGGGAATTCACGATCATCGTAGTGGTGGCCGGTGCGCTGGGGCAACCGTTCGCCGTGGCCACAAAGGTGTAAACACCCGTTGCGGTCGCTCCGGTGATCGTGGCATTCTGTGTGGTCGCAGAGAAACCACCTGGACCGGTCCATTCGAACGTGGTCCCGATGTCCGTGGTGCCGGTCAGTTCAACATCTTCACCTGCGCAAACAGGTCCATCGTTGCTGGCGCCCGCGGCCGGGATCGGATTCACCGTAACCACCACTTCATTGCTGGTCGCAACGCCACCTCCATTGCTGCAGGTGATCTGCAGTACATAGGCATAGGTGCCAGCAGTCAAAGCGCCGCTGGTATAGCTCTGGGTGGTGGCACCTGTGCCACCGGTAACGTTCGCGTATGGGCCACCTACAGGACCTACCTGCCACTGGTAGGAAATGCCCAGAGGAGCATTGGTCGCATTGTTGGTGAGGGCCACGGTACCACCGGCGCAAAGTGTGGCCGGGGTGGTCGCGCTGCTGGTGCCGGCGTCCGGGGTGCCAGAACAGGTCGGATCGGCCACTGTGAGCGTGAAGGTTCCACGGCTTGCAGTGTTCTCGGTCTCCAGACGTAGATAATATGTATTGCCTCCGGTGAGTCCGCTGTAGGTGGCGGTGGATCCGTTGGTGACGTTGGCCACGCAAGCACCGGTCACCTGCGTGCCGCCGCAGCTCGGGTAGAGCGCGTAGCCCACATTGGTCGCGGTGCCGAAGGCGATGTTCACCGATAGGTTGCCCGAAGCAGGAGCCACGAAGCTGTACCATACATCAGGCAGGGTGGCAAAGGTGCTTTCGCAGGAAGGGTTGCCGGTTACGGAAGCATTCGAGCATTCATTCGTGCCGGCCAGGGGCGCACCCAGGGTGAGGCCGATCGCATTCGCGCATTCATCGTTCCCGGGGATCGGCAGACAGAGCGCTGCGCAGGTCACGTTCATGGTGAACGTACCGGTGGCGCTCAGATCGGTGCCGAATTGATAACCGTGAACGAAGATGTAGTAGGTCGTACCACTGAAAGCATTGAAGGTGACTTGTGAACGGTAGCCACTTGTTCCGCAGAAATCATCATTCGCGGTTACACAAGTGTATGTTCCGCAGCTTCCACTGTAAACAGTGAGGCGTGTGTCATAGGCTGCTCCGCATACTTCAGCGGTAACGGCATTGTCATTCCCGACAAAGCGATACCATACTCCACGTTCAGTGGCGTTCGTGCCGTTCGTGCCGCAAGGGATGAAGTCCGTATCAACCGTCGAATTCACCGTGGTGCCAGGATAACTGCCGCCGCAGGTCACATCGATCGCATTGGCACAAGCATCGTTGGCCGGAGGTGGTGCCAGCGTGGTGAAGGTCTGACCGGTGCTGTTGTTGCTGAAATCGGGTCCAGTACCGTCACAATCCTGGCGGACAAAGAAGCGGTATTGCGTTGTCGGGTTGAGGCCGGTGATCGCTTGTGGCGAAGTGGCATTGAGGATCACGGTGCCGTTGGTACCAGCCGTAAGGCCTGTGCCTGGCGTTGTGAACGTGGCGGCTGGTCCGTATTCCACGATATAGGTGCCTGTGCAACCGGTACATGTCCAGTTGGCATTCGCGCTCGTGGACGTGATCAAGGTGGCTGCCTGGGAAGTCGGCGTGGTGCAGGCCGCTGGCGGCTGAATGCTCAACGTGAAAGCCGAACAATTCGGTGATGGCCAGGTATCGATGATCAAATAGTACGTACCGGCGCTGGCGAACGTGTACACGCCGTTGGCCGTTGTTCCAGAACCACTGGTCGCATTCGCCAGACAGGAAGAACCTGTAGTGCAATTCGCACTACTCTTCAGGAACCACCCTACGTAGCTGCCTCCACCAGTTGCAGTAAGATTGATCGTGTACTGGCCCGGTGTGGCGATATCCAATTGATACACGAAATCCTCACCACCACCATAATTGCCACTGCATTGAGTGCCGTAATCATTGCCAGCGCCACAGGTGGTATTGCTGTTGGTATAAGGATAGGAGTTCACCACCAATGGAGCTGCACATGTCCAACCCGGTTGCGGACAGGTGTATGCCACTGCGGGCAGCGTGAGATTGCAAACTGCATCTCCTGTATGTTGGATGGTGATCGTTACCGAAGTTCCGCTTGCAAATGGTCCAACAGTTTGAACACCCGTGCTTGTTACGCCATTGATCGGCGAACCAGTACTTGGAACGATGTTCACACTTGCTGCATCACCCAAGCTGGTAACGTTCACATCGATGCTGAACTGGTTCGAACCGCAATTGGGAACTACAGTGGTAGTAGCTGCGGGTTGATCGCAATCCGTAGCAAATGCCAATTGCACCTGCGCCAATGTTGCTGTCCGGCTAGTTGCTGTTGGTGGCGTTGCAGGATTTGGGTTTGTAGCATCGTTCCGGTAATAGATTCCAGTGTTCGAACCACTTGTGAAAGATCTCCAACTGATAGTACAGTTGTAATTCGGTGTATTCTCGTCGACTGCTATCACCAAGTTATCCGTTCCATTGTAAGAAAATGGAGTAGATAATGTGATCTCCATCCAATTTCCAGCGGCTGGGTAAGTAACGCTACCGCTGAATACCTGGCTCATCGAAGCAACAGGGACCCAGGAAGTGGTGGTAGCAAACGTTGTAAGGGCGGTGTGACCGATATAAACCGTCCAGCCAGTGCTATTTGCCGTACTTCCACCGGTATCTGAACTTCCACTGAAATAAAACCGGATCTTTTCAATATCGCCAGATTGCCCGATCTGTGCTGCTGTATAGATCTGCTGACTATACGTATAGCCGTAGCAGGAAACAATAGGAAGGTTCGTATTAGTACCAGTCCCGGTTCCTATTTGTACGGTCTGCGCACTTACGCTTCCACCGAACAACAACGCTGCTCCCAGCATTGCGTTCAGCCACCAGCGCTTTATCGAATCGTATCGACAATTCATGTTACTTGGTTTTTGAGATGTTCTAAGGAGGGCGTCCGTCTCCGATCGGTGTGATCGGCGCACAGAACGGGGGAAAGTTAGAGTTCTGTTCGTTTTCAATGGTCGATCGTTGATAACATTTTTTCATACTCGATCGGAACGGTAACCGATCGAGATCCCGCATACTTCTACCTTCGGCGCCCATGCTTCGCGCGCCTTCGCTCCTGCAAGCCCTGATCCCGCTGGTGATCTTGATCGCGTTGCTCGCCGTGAACGTGGTCGTGTTCGGTGATGCCGGGCTTGATGGACCCAACCAACTCGCGCTGCTCTTAGCGGCAGCCGCGGCATTGGTCATCGGAATTTTCAACAAGCATTCCTTCTCCGATCTGCTCGAGCACATCGTCCGTAGCATTTCAACCGCGCTTGGTGCGATACTGATCCTGCTGCTGATCGGGGCGCTGGCGGGCACCTGGCTGATCAGCGGGATCGTGCCGGCTATGATCAGCCACGGGCTCGATCTGCTTTCGCCGAAGGTTTTTCTTCTGGCTGCTTGTCTGGTCTGCGCCGTTGTCTCGCTGGCCACAGGAAGTTCTTGGAGTACAGCTGCAACGGTCGGCATCGCGCTGATGGGGATCGGGAAAGCGCTGGATCTGCATCCGGGCATGGTGGCTGGCGCGATCATAAGCGGAGCCTATTTCGGCGACAAGCTCAGTCCGCTGAGCGATACCACCAACCTGGCTCCGGCGATAGCGGGCACCGATCTGTTCACGCACGTTCGTTACCTGCTGAACACTACGATCCCTTCCTTCTCGATCGCACTGATCGCTTTCCTGTTGATCGGGATCTTTCACGAAGGCACAACCGACGTGGCGGGGATCGATGAATTTCAGGCGGCGATCGCATCGAAATTCAACATCGGTTGGTGGCTCTACGCGGTGCCGCTCGCGGTGATCCTGATGATCTGGCGGAAAATACCTGCCCTGCCAGCGCTTTTTGTGGGCGTTCTGCTCGGTGCCGCGTTCGCGATCATCTTCCAGCCGGGCATCATCGCGGGAATTGTGGAAGGGGAGATGGGTCCGATCGAGCGATCGTACAAGGCCGTGATGATCGCAATGGGCTCGGGCGTTTCGATCGTAACCGGAAATGAAGTGATCGATGAACTGCTTTCCTCCGGTGGAATGAAGGGAATGCTCAACACGATCTGGCTGATCCTGTGTGCCATGACCTTCGGCGGCGCGATGGAAGGCTCGGGCCTGCTCCAGCGGATCACCGCTTCGGTCATGACATGGGTGCGCGGCGATGCTTCACTCGTGGCGACCACATCGGCGAGCTGCGTGTTCACCAACATCACGGCTTCCGATCAATACCTCAGCATCGTGCTGCCCGGGCGGATGTTCGCGCCGGTGTACAAAGAGCGTGGACTTCATCCGAAACTCTTGAGCCGAACATTAGAGGATAGCGGCACTGTCACTTCACCGCTCGTTCCGTGGAATACGTGCGGCGCGTACATGAGCAGCGTGCTCGGCATCTCAACGTTCGTCTACCTGCCGTTCTGTTTCTTCAACCTGGTAAGTCCGCTCATGGCGATCTTCCAGGCAGCGATCGGCTGGCGTATCGCGCGGATCGGAAAGAGCTGATCCGCAACCATTCGGCTTTCGCGATCGTTCCAAGGGAGCATGGAACGGATCCTTCTTCTTCTCTTTCTCTTCCTTCCCTTTTGCTTCACTTCACAGGCCCAGCAGATCGACCTGATCGACCCGGCGGATTATTACATTCTCGACGATGTGAAGCCGGATCTATCACTGGAGACCTACGATCGGTTCAATCATGCGATCGGCGGCGATTCGATCCGGATCTGCGGTGAATTCCCGTGCATCGGCTGGGTGGAGGACAAGTGGGAGAACGGTGTCATGAAACACCGCGGTTATTACGATGCCGGGAAGCTCGTGATCTACAAGAACTATCACCCCAGCGGCGATCTGGAGCGCGAATACAAGGGCATCGATGCGCGCAAGAGCGTGATGCGCACTTTCTTCAGCGGTGCTGGGCTGCGATCGGAGACTAAATACGTGGATGGCAATGCGATCGAATACAAGGAACATTACGTGAATGGAAAGCTGCGCTACCACGAAGAGAAGCACCGATCGCAACCTTACTACCTGCGCATGGATCTGTACGCCGCCGATGGCCATCCGATCAGCCTTATGCAACTGATCGACAAGAAGAAAGTGGAATTCGAGATCAAGGAATATCACCCGGGCGGCGCACTGAAATGCGAAGGCCGCGCACGCTACGATCCCTCGCGCATGGATTCGCAACGCATCGCCGTATGGCGCACGTACGACAAGGCAGGCGCACTGCTCCGTGAAGAAGCCTACCAGGATGGAAGGATCTCCCAGGTGAAGTAGAGGGGGCGGATCCGCCAGATGGCGGACCGGGCTGGTAGTTTATCCTGAGCGAAGTCGAAGGGCTGCAAATCCTCGTCCGCCGTCCGGCGGACTGCGGGTTTTCCGCTTCTATCCCTTTCGCACACCAGCATACATCATCGTGCGATCACCAATCGTTCGATCCAAGAGGTGCCGTTCTCAGATCCGATCGAAACGAAATAGGTTCCCGCATTCAGTTCGCGATCAAAGCCGATCGCAATTGGCGAAGCCGATCCACGAATTTCCGATCGGTGGATCAAGCGCCCTGAAACATCGGTGATCTGTAGCGAGGCGCTCTTCATATCCGCAGGTATCCGCACGTAGAACAGATCGCCATTATTCGGGTTCGGCCAGATCTCAAAATTCCCTGAGGCGATAGTTCCGATCGAAGTGGAGATCTCGCCAACGCATTCGCAATCCGCAGTGATCACATCGTTGATCGTTCCTTCAAGTCCATCATCGCAAGCATCACCGATCAACCCGAACTGCAGCGGGCAATCATCACTCGCATCTGCAACGGTTCCCTCCGGTTGATCACATTCCATGATCATTTCTCCCGGATCGCCTAAGCCGTCGCCATCTTGATCGGTGTACCATGGTGTGGCTTGGAGTTCGGTGACCGTTACGAAAGCTTGATCGCCGCAACCATTGCCATTTATCTGGTAGCCGAAGTTGCCCGAGCTATAGTTCTGTGGATAATAGAAACCATCTGGTAATGGACTCATGCCAACGAACCAGAAACCCCCTTCTGTTACGCCTTCACCCAAAAGCGGGAACAGTTCTATCGGACCGTCGGTACTGCAGACAGTTATCGATGTATCAACTCCCGCATAAACATCAATGCCTACGATCAAGTTAAGCCTGCGTATGGCACAGCCAAGGTCATTGTACTTGTAGTAAAAGCCTGCAACATCGATCGCCGGATCGAAGATGCCAGAATGCGGGAGGTCATTATGGGTCCAATAACCGATCGTGGGGTCGGTGTTGATCAGGGAGTCCAGATCGATCGGACCAACAGGACTGCAAAGTGTACGGGACACGTTCGTCATTTCGATCTCGGTTACAATGATCTGAGCTACATGAGAACAACCATTATTGGTTACCACGTACGAAAAGGTGTGTGAACCATAGATCGCAGGATCATAGATCCCATTCATGTACGATAACCCCCAGCCCCAGAAACCGCCAGTATCCGGCTCACCTCCAAGCAGCGGGAAGAGCTCAAAAGGTTCTGCATTGCTACATACAGTGATCGATGTACCAATTCCGGCATTCACGCCTGGCCACTCGTACAATTGCATTGAATGGATCAAACATCCCAGATCGTTGTAGTGGAGATAATGGCCTGAGGTATCGATCGCTGGATCGTAGATCCCGGAATGCGGTTCTTCGCCCAGGAACCATGATCCGCCGGACCCCGAATAGTAAGTGAGAGAATCGAGATCGATCGGACCAGTAGGACCGCACAATGCTTGATAACTGTTGTTGACCGTATGTATCGTTGTAGGGATCGACAATGTAGCAGTGCCACAAGCGCTTGAGATCGTCAGGCCATAAGTGTTGCTGGTTCCTCCAGGCGCAGTGGTTGATGGTCCACCG
The DNA here is from genome assembly GCA_023418095.1 of Bacteroidota bacterium. GTDB lineage: Bacteria > Bacteroidota > Bacteroidia > Flavobacteriales_F > PHOS-HE28 > PHOS-HE28. The sequence goes on along the minus strand of JAEZDL010000089.1, from coordinate 3,325 downwards.
CTTTCGATCACACCGCTTCCGGACCAATCGTAGATCACACAACCTTCGCCAACGATCACTTCCGCCTCAAGGATCAACGTATCGCCTGCGCAGATCGGCGCATTGGAAGTGATCGAAAGGATCTGTGGCGGAACGCATCCGGCGGTATCAGTATCGAAAATTACCTGTACCGAATCGCTCACCGAACCGCAGTTGTTGGTCCCTACGAAAACGTACCAACCTGGTGGCGCAGCCGGTACTGTAAAGCTGGAGGATGAACTATGGATCAACGCGCCATTGGGGCTGAACCACTCATGCGTCTTGGGATTCGGGCTGGTCATTGAAACAGAAAAGAGCACAGGAGCCTGTATGCAATCAACGGAAGGACTTGCGGAGATGGAATTGATCACCGGCAATGTGCATGGCGCGATCCCGGTAACATCGATCCACGCAGTATCCGATCCGCAGAGATTCGTGGAGATCAGCGTATAAGTACCCGTCGGAGCATTCGGCACATTGAGAGATCCATTGGTCGATGTTCCCATATTCCCGGAAGGGAAGAACCATTGATGGGACATGTATGTTCCATCAATGTTCGCATTCAATGAGAGGTTGAACGGTCCCGTCCCGGCCGTGTACCACACTGAATCGATGGAAGGAGGGATGCACCATTCATCAGGATCCACGTTCACGAAAGCCGTATCCGCTCCGCATTCGTTGGAAGAGATCACCATGAAATAGTCCACCGGTCCAGGAATGTTGAACCACGGGTTGATGCCACTGCTGCCTTGTGCTCCGCTGGAAGTGGACCATGTGTTGGTCGCACAAGTCCCTTGCACACTGACCCTCAATTGATGATTGTATGGATCAGGCGGTTCATACCATGCTGAATCGATCACCGGTGGTACGCACATGGCTGAGTCTGGCATCACTTCGATCTCGGCGATCGCTGTGCCACAGAGATTCGAGACCTCCACCTGATATAGACCTGATTGCACATTCGGTATGGTCGAATGTGGATTTGTCTGGATCGTAAAGGCAGGTAGATATTGAAAAGGCATTGTATCGTTCGGCGCCGTCCATGAATATGACAAAGTCGTCCCCGTGGCCTCGACAGCTAGATCCAGTGGATAATTCAAGCAAGTGGGCATTGCACTCGCAGAAATATCCAGGATCTGCGGAGGCTCACATGGTGGACAGTCACCGCTGCTGATAGGGCCGGAAGTGACCGCTCCGGTAAGTTCCATCGCAGCTACGGAGATCCAATAGCTGAGATTGTTCACCCAGGTGAATGCATCGCTCACGATCTCCACATTTCGGCAACCGTTCAATTCGCGGATACGCACACCGCCCAAGCTTCGTGGTATCGTATCGATCACACAACCGCTCGAAGGCCATTTGGGTTCAAGAACGATGGGGAAATATCTGTGTTCGAGAATATCGACTATTCCTCCATAATTCGTCAGAGCATAATCCGCGCAACCATCCCTGATGTCCGAATTATCGATCACACCACCTGCAGAGGCCTCCCACCTGATCGAAAAAGTGGCGAAGGTTAGCCCAGTATAAGTGGCACCATCGCTCACAACACGCACCTCGAACGAATCCGGGACCGCCGTTTCATGAAGGCTAATATCGATCTGCTGGGCTGGCGTAACGCGTGGCAAGCAAAAGCAAGCCACTGAAATGATCAGCCAAAAGAAAGAGCGCGGTGCTTGCATGTGGCGGGTTTGAGACCAAACCTAATCCATTCGTCGGTTGAAATCAATTATTGGTCGATAAGTATGGTCCTGATCATCTGAAAACAAAAACCCCGGCCGTCGGCCGGGGTTTTCTCATCGATCGGAACTCCGATCACTTCTTGTCGTCCTTCACTTCTTCGAAGTCCACGTCGGTTACTTCGCTGTCCGTGGTGCTGGTGTTGCCTTGTGGCTGGCCTGCATCACCGGTTCCGTTGGCTTGCTGTTGCTGCGCGGCCTGGTACATTTCCTGGCTTGCGGCCTGGAAAGCGGTGTTCAGTTCGGCCATCAGCTTTTCCACGGCTGGCAGGTCCTGCGCCTTGTGCGCGTCCTTCAGGCGGTTCAGCGCATCTTCGATCGGACCTTTCTTCTCGGCCGGGATCTTATCGCCGTATTCCTTCAGGCTCTTCTCGGTCTGGAAGATCAGGCTGTCGGCCTGGTTCAGCTTATCCACGCGCTCGCGGGCCTGCTTGTCGGCATCGGCGTTTGCCTCGGCCTCCTTCTTCATCTTTTCGATCTCTTCCTTGCTCAGGCCGCTGCTCGCTTCGATCCGGATGCTTTGCTCCTTGCCGGTCGCTTTGTCCTTCGCGCCAACGTGCAGGATACCGTTCGCATCGATGTCGAAAGTGACTTCGATCTGCGGAATACCGCGCGGCGCCGGTGGGATGCCATCGAGGTGGAACCTTCCGATCGTGCGGTTACCAGCGGCCATCGGCCGTTCACCTTGCAATACGTGGATCTCCACGCTGGGTTGGTTGTCGCTCGCGGTGCTGAAGGTCTCGCTCTTCTTGGTGGGGATCGTGGTATTCGACTCGATCAGCTTGGTCATCACGCCGCCCATGGTCTCGATGCCGAGGCTCAGCGGAGTAACATCGAGCAGGAGTACGTCCTTCACATCACCGGTGAGTACGCCACCTTGGATCGCTGCGCCGAGCGCAACAACTTCATCAGGATTAACGCCTTTGCTCGGCTCTTTTCCGCCGAAGAATTTCTTCACCGCTTCCTGGATCGCAGGGATACGGGTGCTTCCGCCCACGAGGATCACTTCGTCGATGTCGCCGATCTTCAATCCGGCGTTCTTCAATGCGCTCTCGCAAGGTGCGATCGTACGCTTGATCAGGCTATCGGCGAGCTGCTCGAATTTGGCGCGGCTCAAGGTGCGCACCAAGTGCTTCGGCATGCCGTTCACCGGCATGATGTACGGCAGGTTGATCTCCGTGCTTGTGGTGGAGCTCAGTTCGATCTTCGCCTTTTCAGCAGCATCCTTCAGGCGTTGCAGCGCCATCGGATCTTTCCGCAGATCGAGGCCTTCTTCATTCTTGAATTCATCCGCCAGCCAGTCGATGATCACCTGGTCGAAATCGTCACCGCCCAGGTGCGTATCGCCGTCCGTGGATTTCACTTCGAACACGCCATCGCCCAGTTCCAGTACGCTCACGTCGTGCGTTCCGCCACCGCAGTCGAACACCACGATCTTCTGGTCCTTGCCACGTTTGTCCAATCCGTAGGCGAGAGCGGCCGCAGTGGGTTCGTTGATGATCCGGCGCACTTTCAATCCGGCGATCTCACCGGCCTCTTTCGTGGCCTGGCGCTGCGCATCGTTGAAG
>JAEZDL010000078.1 GCA_023418095.1 Bacteroidota bacterium | reverse complement strand
GATCGGTGCCGGGATTCCAGCCAAGCAAAGCCAGCATGTTCACGAACGCTTCCGGATAATAGCCGCGCTCGCGGTAGCCGGAACTCTGTTCGCCGCTGTTGGGATCCTTCCAATTCAACGGAAATACCGGGAAGCCCAATCGATCGCCATCGCGCTTGCTGAGCTTTCCGTTGCCATCGGGTTTCAGGATCAATGGAAGATGAGCGAACACGGGCCGCTCCCAGCCGAAAGCTTCATAAAGCAACACATGCAGCGGAGCGCTCGGAAGCCACTCTTCACCACGGATCACGTGCGTGATGCGCATCAGGTGATCATCCACGATGTTCGCCAGGTGGTACGTGGGCATGCCATCGCTCTTGAAGAGCACCTTGTCATCGATGTTGGCGCTGTGCACCACTACCCACCCACGGATCGCATCCTCGAAACGCACTTCCTGGTGCCGCGGCACTTTCAGGCGGATCACATAGTCCTCCGCGCGATCGAGCTTCTCCTTCACCTGATCGGCGCTCAAGGTGAGACTGTTCTTCATGTGCTCGCGCGTGACCGCGTTGTAGGCGGGCGCGGCCACACCAGCGGCCTTCAAGCGTTCGCGCATCGCCTCCAATTCTTCCGGCGTATCGAACGCGTAATACGCCTTGTCCTCGGCGATCAACCGCTCGGCGTACTGCCGGTACATCTCCTTGCGCTCGCTCTGGCGGTAAGGTCCATCGGGGCCGCCGATCCAAGGACTTTCATCCGGCGTGAGCCCGCACCAATCCAGCGCTTCACGGATGTAATCCTCCGCACCGGGAACAAATCGGTTCTGGTCCGTATCCTCGATCCGAAGCAGGAACTGGCCGCCGTGTTTGCGGGCGAAGAGATAATTGTACAAAGCAGTGCGCACGCCGCCCATGTGCAGGGGACCGGTGGGGCTGGGTGCAAAACGAACGCGAACCGACATTTTGATCAGATGATCGGATAATGGGATGATCAGACGATCGTGCGGATCGCTGAGGGGTTGCGAAGTTAATGGGACCGCATACGCCAAGCGACCTATTGGTCGCGGACGTTCAACTACACCGAAGCGGAATAGATCAGACCTGCACGCCCTTCAATAAGAGCCGCTGCCAGCCTTTGTTCTCGCGCAGGTAGGCCTTCACGACCTGGTTGGTGGGAATGATCTTCAGGTTGTTCGCCTCAACCCAGTTGAACACCTTTTCGATCATGCGCACATGCATGTTCTCGATGCAACAGGTGCGCGGCACATCGAGGTTCGTGAGGAAGATACGATCACCGCTGCGATCGTATTCCATGCGGACGCGGTGCTCGCCGACACGCAGAACCAGCTGGCGAGCCTCCTCCTCATCCGTAAGTTGCAGAACGTCGATATCGTAGGTCTTGGGTGAGGTAGTCTTCTTGGCCATGCGGCTGCAAAGGTACCGATTAATAGCGTTTCCCTGTATCCGGCGGTGGGCGCTATATTCAACGCTTCATCCACGATCCGTGTATCCGTTCAATATCGATCCAGGTCACTGCCGGTCAACCTTTTCAGCCCTCTGGGGGAAGCCAGGAAAAAGTTCCATGGGAAACACTTTTTTCATGTTCGTTCTCTCGATCGCTGGGTTACTTCCACCGGTCGGTTCCATCGCGCAGTGTCCGGGCTGCACGCCTGATCTCACATGCGTTAGCGTGCCGGCGTTCCCTACGATCTGCCCGGCACAACCTCCCGGTGGAATTGCCGGTTTGCCTTACGAGGCCGATCTTTCCTTCTGGATGCCGGCCAGCTTCAGCGATCCGGGAAGCGGTGTAACGGTGCAGTTCCAGCAAATGACGGTAACCGGAATAAGTGGACTGCCGTTGGGACTTGAGTTGGAAACAAGTGATCCGGCTGGAGTTTATTTTCCGCAGCAGAACGAATTCGGTTGCGCGCGGATCTGTGGCACCCCGGTGATAGCCGGGCTGTACAGCATAACGATCAACATACTCGCCACCGTGGAACTGGGAGGTTTTGTCACTCAGGTGCCGGAGGAATTCATCCTGCTGCTGCAGATCGCGCCCGGTAGCGGTGGCAACTCGAGCTTCACCTTTTCTCCTGAAAGTGGCTGTGGAAGCGTTCCGGTACAGTTCAATGCCTTGATCGAGGGCGATCCTTCATTGACTTCCTATACGTGGGAATTCGGGGATGGTGTGACAAGTACCGATCCAGAACCCATGCACGTATTCGATCAGCCGGGGATCCATCCGGTAACGTTGACCACCACGATCGGCGGCCATGTGATCACGAACGTTTCCATAAGCGGCGTGAATGGTAACTGGTGCGGCGATGTTGAGGAACCGAACGTGCCTTTTGTCGGTTGCACGGGTTCGCCCGATCTGTATTTCGTTCTTACGGATGGGAATGGCGGAACGTATGGATCGAGCACGCAGGACAATACGTTCTCCGCTTCATGGAACGGGCTTTCCTTGTCGCTGGATCAACCGCCGTATTCGATCACGTTCTACGATGAGGATGGAGTAAGCCAGAACGATCAGCTGGGCACCTTCAATATTCCTGCAAATGGAGATGGCACTTATTTCATCAATGTGGCGGGAGGGACCACCGGTCAATTAGGGATCGCTATACAGCCACAACAGGTGATAACCGCCACGGATACCGTTGTTGTTCATCCCGCACCGGTGATCACGATCGGACAGGTCGGAAGTTCGATCTGTGGATCGGACACCTTGATCGGTGCGATCTGGCTGTTGGATGGGGATACGATCGAAGGCGGGGCCGGCCCTTGCATCGAACCGATCGTACCGGGAGCGTACCAATTGATCGCCTCGGATACGATCGGCTGTGCCGGGATCAGCGAGCCGTTCATCATTTGCCCGGAGATCGAGATCACGCAGACCGATAATGTACTGCATGTGCCTTCGGGCTTCAACAGTTATGCATGGCTGTTGAACGGCGAACCGATCGAAGGTGCGGACCAACCTTTTCTGATCATTGAAGGAGCTGGAAATTATTCCGTGGAAGTTGATGCGGGTGATGGTTGTGTTATCACGGCGGGTCTTGATCTGATCACCTCCGTGTTGGAGATGGATCCGGCGCATGAAGGGATCGTAGTGTTTCCCAATCCGGCCAAAGATCACGTCAATGTGATCGCAGAAGGTTTTTCAGGGACAACTTCGCTGGAGATAATTGATCCTGCAGGAAGAACGATCCACTCTGATCGGATCGATCCTGGAAATGGAGTGATCCATGCAGTCGTACTTTCCGGAGTTTTACCCGGGACATATTTACTTTCATTGTCCGATGGAAAGCTATATTTCACCGATCGGATCGTGATCTTGAATTGATCGAACCATGAATACGATGATATTGAAGAAATTACCGATCGTGATTTTCTTCTCGTTGGCGATGTCATTGACCCAAGGGCAGCAGTATACGATCGGTATGCCGTCGATCACAAGTTGTGCAGGTGTGCTTGAAGACAGTGGGGGCCCTAGTTCGAATTACGATAACAACGAAGTTCTAACCAGCACCATATGCCCGGATCAGGGTGAAGGGCTGACATTGACGTTCTCACTGTTCAATCTTTCACTCCAAGGTTCTGGTTCGTTGGACCAATTGATAATCTGGGATGGGCCGACCACTTCCGCACCTTTGCTCGGCGTATTTCAAGGAGTGCAGGGTTTTGGCGTAACGGTCGCCTCATCAGAAGCCAACACCTCCGGATGCCTCACGGTGAGATTCGTTTCCAACGGCACCGGAACAGGGGATTTTGCTTTAAGCATCAATTGTTCGTCAGCACCTTGTCCTATGCCGACAGCAATTCTTACATCCAGCTCCGGCCCACAGGTGACAGCCTGCGAAGGAGGATCGATGCAATTTGATGCGAGCAGTTCTTTTTCAGCTCCGGGTGGATCGATCACATCGTACATATGGAATGTGAACGGTGCCGCAGTGGATACCACGAACGTACCCCTTCACTCGCTGCAATTCGATGAGGGCGGAGTAAGTCTTGTATCGGTTGTTGTGGTCGATAGTGCAGGGTGTGCGAGCATTCCTTCGGCCCCGATCCAGGTGCTCGTAAGTGCGCTTCCTGATTTCAATGGTACATATGCACCCGCTGTAGTATGCGCGGGAAATTCATTTGTATTGAATGGCATGGCCTCGCCTCAGGCCTATGCTCCATTGCAATTGAACTGCTCCCTTTCCGGTAATGGCCTGCCCATACCGGATAATGTGGGCGTCGAATTCACATCCACCATCATGGTCAACGGTGCCGTACCTGGATCGGTGATCAACAGTACATCAGATCTCGGGGACATCTGTGTGGATCTGGAGCATTCCTACATGGGTGACCTGGTCATTGCCATTACATGTCCAAATGGTCAGTCAACGACCCTGCATCAACAGGGCGGAGGCAGTACATTTCTCGGTGACGCGAATGACTCGGATACAAATGTTCCGTTACCGGGTACCTGTTGGTATTACTGCTGGAATGACAATGCAACGCTGGGTACGTGGGAAGAATCCGCGACCTTCGGGACCACACCTAATGTTGTTATAGCTCCATTTTCGGGCTACCCGGCATTGGCGCCGGACACATATAGCCCGGTGCAGCCATTGTCCAATTTGATCGGATGTCCGGTGGACGGGCCGTGGACGATCTCCATCGTGGACCTCTGGGGTGCCGACAATGGATATCTGTGCAATTGGTGCAATGGGTTCAACTCCGAGGTCGATTCCACCTATATTATTCTAGGTCCGCAATTGGGATCAGGGCCGGATTCAGCATATTGGAGCGGTCCGAACATTGAGAATGACACGGATATCCCTGGGTTGGCTACCGCAGTCTCGAACGCAACCGGCATTGCTTCATTCACATATCATGTAATGGATACTTATGGTTGCATTCATGATACGACCGTGATCGTAAGCATCGCAGATCCATTGGTCGAGGCCGGACAGCCTGTGGATCTGTGCGATGGGCCCGGAATATTGGAAGGGAGTGCCATCGGCGCAGGGGGTACCTGTGGTTTTACACTGCTATTGCACGATTCATTCGGTGATGGCTGGAACGGTGGCGCATTCGTCGAAGTGATCACGGATGGGGATACGCTCAGCTATTCCCATGATGTCCCAGGAGCGATCGAGATCTCAGTAGCGCTTCCGGTCGTTGGAGGTCAGGAGTTGCAACTTATTTACGTGCCTGGAGCATTATTCAATACTGAGAACAGTTTCACACTATTGAGTGATGCCGGTGACACTTTATACATATCGGGCAATGATCCATTCTCGGGTATCCACTTCAATGAAATGGTGGATTGCCTGCCCTTCCAAGCGCTGTGGTCCCCCGCAAATGGACTCTCCGATCCAACGGTCCTGCAACCTTCCGTTTATGCGACGGTAAGCGAATGGTACACCCTCACTGTTACAGTTCCGGGACCTGCAGGATGCTCAGCCAGCGATAGTGTCTGGGTGGATGCTTCCGGCGCGATGATCATTGGGATCACGCTGGATGCTGCAACGCCAACGATCTGCACCGATAATGTTGCTGAGGAGTTCATCTGGTATCACAATGGACAGATATACAGTTCAACGGCAGAGGCATGCCTGGATAGTATTCCTTATGGCAACTGGCAGGTTGTTGCGATCCCACAGGAAGGTTGTGCCATGGCTTCAGCCGACACTCTGTACTGTCCGGTCATCGAACTCACGGAAAGCTCGGGAACCTTGATCGTGGAAGGCGAGACGGAAGGCGTATTCACATGGTACTACGAAGGCTCAATACTGCCTGATCTCACCGGCCCAACGATCGAGATCGAAGCCGGTGGGACCTATGGCGTGACCCTGGTGACGCCATATGGCTGTACGCTTTCAGCTTCAATCCTTGTTGCCGGCGGCATGTCGCTCAGTGAGGCCACCACACCGATCCAATTCAGCTTACATCCGAATCCTTCGCAAGGATATGTGATCATAAACGGCATCCCTCCTGATGTGGATATGCTGAACATCAATGTGCGGGACGTTGCCGGCCGCATCGTATTCACTGGTTCACCGGATGCAGTGGAAGGCAGGGCCGAGTTCCGGCTAAATGCGGTAACGTCGGGCACCTATTTTGTTCAGATAGGTGATAACAATGGAATGGCCGTACTTCGATTGGTCCTGGAGCAGTAAGTCTTGAACGGGCCGGTGACCGATCATCCAATAAGCCGTTGCTGAACCTCCCACCACCGCAGCGTGTACTGCCGTGTACGCTACTGCCGTTGTGCCGTACCTTCGGGGTGCAATAGCCCTTGGCGCAGAAGCGTTGAAGAAGGGACCACGAAGATGCCTACAGAACTCGATCACCTGATCGCCAAGCTTGATGTGTTCATCCGCCGGTACTACCAGGACCAGCTGATCCGCGGCGCGCTTTACAGTCTGGGCCTGTTGGTGCTGGTCTTTCTCGCTGTGGCGTTGCTGGAACACCTTGGCCGCTTCGGCACCGCTGCGCGTACGGCCATGTTCTGGGGAACGATCGCGTCGGCGCTTTTCATTCTTGTTCGTTTCATCGCCATCCCGCTGGTTAAGTTGTTCCGCCTGGGTGAAGTGATCGGCCACAAGGAAGCGGCGCGCATCATCGGCACGCACTTCAGTGAAGTGAAGGACAAGCTCCTGAACACATTGCAGCTGCGTGAAATGAGCGATGTTTCGCCGCAGCAGCGCGCATTGATCGATGCTGCGATCGAACAGCGAAGCCGGGAACTGGTGCCGGTGCCCTTCTCAAGCGCGATCGACCTGCGCCGGAACACGCGCTACTTGCGTTACGCATTACCACCGCTCGCAGTGCTGGTCATCCTGTTGTTCGCTGCACCGAGCCTGATCACCGGCCCTACGAAGCGCATCATCGCACATGGCAGTGAATTCATCCCGGAAGCACCTTTCCGTTTCGTGGTGTTGAATGATGAACTGGTGGTCCCGGAGGAGCAGGATTTCGAACTCGTCGTCGAGTTGGAGGGATCGGCGATCCCGCAATTGGTGGAGCTTGATATAAATGGCCAGCGGATCCCACTGGTGAAGAAGGATGCCACGCGATTCCAGCATCGATTCCGCAATGTGCGTGAACCGGTGGATTTCCGCTTCACCGCTGAGGGGTTCAATTCCGGGATGCACACCCTGCGCACGATCCCCGATCCACTGCTGCTTGATTTCAGCATGGAGCTCGATTATCCGGATTATCTGGGCATCGCCAGTGAGACCGTGCACAACATGGGCGATCTGAATATCCCGGCAGGCACTGAGGTGAAGTGGAACGTGAACGCACGAAGCGCGGATCGGCTCGAGTTCATCTTTGACGATACCACGCATGTGATCCATTCCGTGGATGCCACCGGCCGTAGCGATCGCTTCAATATGGAGCGGCGTTTCCTCCGCAGCCATACGTACCGCATGAGCCCGGGCAATGGTGATCGCATCGCGCCCGATCCGCTCAGCTACCGGGTTGAAGTGATCCCCGATCTGCACCCCACGATCCAGGTGGAAACGCGCACGGACAGTACAGCGATCAAGCGTCTCTTCTACCGCGGTGAGATCGGTGACGACCACGGTTTCAAAAGATTGGTTTTCCATTACAGGTTCGTTACAGGTGGCGATAGTGTAGCCGCCGATCGGCGCAGTGGCTCCATGGAACTTCCGATCGACAGGAAAGCGGCCCGCCAGGAATTCTTCCATAGTTGGGAATTGTACGATCTCACCATCAACCCGGGCGATCGGGTGGAACATTGGTTCGAGGTGTGGGACAATGATGGTGTGAACGGAAGCAAGAGCGCACGGAGCGCTGTGCAGGTATTCGCCGCACCAACACTGAAGGAATTATCCGAGCAACAGGAGCAGAGCAGTGGAACGATCAAGAGCGAATTGACCGAAAGCATCAGGGAGGCACAGGACATCCAGCGGGAATTGGAGAAGTTGCGCCGCGAAATGCTGGACAAGAAGGAGCTTGGCTGGCAGGACAAGCAGAAGATGCAGAATGTGCTCGACCGGCAGAAGGAGCTTCAACAGCGGATCGAACAGAACACGCAGCAGCTGCGCGAAAGCCAGCAGCAACAGCAGGAATTCCGCCAGATGGACGAGCAGTTGCTTGAAAAGCAACAACAGATCCAGGAGCTTTTCGAGAACGTGCTCACCGAGGAGATGAAGGAACTGTACCGCAAGGTGCAGGAGATGATGGAGGCGCTGGATAAGGAGCAACTGCAGGAGCAATTGAAGGATATGCAGTTGAGCCAGGAGGACATTGAGAAGGAACTCGATCGCACGCTGGAGCTTTTCAAGCAGATGGAGGTGGAACAGAAAGCTACCGATCTGGCCGAACAACTGAAGGACCTTGCCGAAAAGCAGGATGAGCTCGCTGAGGAAACGAAGGAAGGGAAGGCCGATCAGGAGGAACTCCAGAAAAAGCAGGATGAATTGAACAAGGAATTCGAACAGGTTCGAGAGGAAATGGACAAGCTTCAGGAGAAGAACGCCGAACTGGAGCAGCCCATGGATCTGCCGGATACCGATCAGCAGGAACAGGAGATCCAGAAGGATCAGCAGCAGAGCAGCGATCAACTTCAGAAGAAACAGAACCAGAAAGCGAGCGGGTCACAGAAGAACGCTGCGGAGAAAATGGAACAGATGGCCTTCCAGATGGAGAGCGCCATGGCGGACAATGCGCAGGAACAGCAGGAGGAGGACATGGATGCGCTTCGTCAATTGTTGGAGAACATCGTGCACCTGAGCTTCGATCAGGAGCAGGTGATGGAGGAGATGACCACAACCAACATCCGCGATCCGCGCTTCATGGAACATGGCCGGGAGCAACGGAAACTTCGCGATGATGCAAAGGTGATCGAGGATTCGCTTTTCGCGCTCAGCAAGCGCGTTCCGCAGTTGGAGGGCATCGTGAACCGCGAAATGAACGCGGTGAATTCCAACATGGACGAGGCGGTGGAACATCTCGGCGAAGCGCGCGCGAACGAACGTTTCAAACCGATGGCCGCCGATAAGCAACAACATGCGATGACTTCACTGAACAACCTCGCCTTGTTGCTTGATGAAGCGCTGCAGCAGATGATGCAACAGATGATGCAACAGGGTAAACCGGGCAGTGGCAGTTGCAGCAAACCCGGTAGCGGCCAGGGCCAGGGGAACAAGCCGAGCATGGCCAAGATGAAGGCGCAGCAGGAGGCACTTCAGAAGCAGTTGGAGGAAATGCGGAAGGCGATGGAGAAAGGAAAGAAACCTGGAGAAAAGCCGGGAGAGAAGAATCCAGGTGGACTTGGTATGCCGGGCATGAGCCAGCAGATGGCGCAGATGGCGGCCCAGCAGGCTGCGATCCGCAAGGAGATGCAGCGGCTCGCGCAGGAATTGAACAAGGATGGAAGCGGATCAGGGAACGGCCTTCAGAAGCTCGCCGAGGAGATGGAAAAGCAGGAGAAGGATATCGTGAACAAGAAGATCGATCAGCAGACCATGAGACGCCAGCAGGATATAATGACACGCCTGCTCGAACATGAGAAGGCCGAACGTGAACGCGAACTCGATCAGAAACGCACCAGCAATGAAGGCCGGGATCAGCCAGCACCCGATCCGGCCCGGTTCTTCGAACATCACCGGCGCAAGGCGCGCGAGGCGGAATTGTTGCGAACAGTGCCCCCGGGATTGAAGCCTTATTACCGCGATCGCGTGAACGCCTATTTCGGTACATTTGACCGACCCTGAGAAGTCCCATGGCAGCATTGACCCAAGAGTTGGAATTCACGCAGCGGATCGATTTTCCGGCTAAGGCGGAGAACATCGCGATCGCAGAGAAGTTGATCGATGAGGCATGTGCGCGGTACGAGGTGCACGAAAGCATCTACGGCAATTTGCTGATCGCTCTCACAGAGGCCGTGAACAATGCGATCCACCATGGCAACAGGCTCGATCCCTCCAAAACGGTAACACTGGGTTACGAGAAGAAAGGCGACCGCATCATCTTCATGGTGCAGGATCAGGGTCCCGGCTTCGACCATGAGAACCTTCCCGATCCGACCGATCCACAGAACCTGGAGAAGCCGCACGGCCGCGGGGTGTTCCTTATGCGCGCTCTCGCCGATGAGGTCGAGTTCATGGACAATGGAGCCACTGCGATCCTTGCCTTCAGTTTGAAGCCGGTGGCGGAGTGAGCCGTACCGCCGCATCGATCACATTCAAGTCACAAGGGGTTCCATCCGCCTTCAGGGACCGGGCGGCATTGCGTCAATGGCTGGCGTCGGTGGCGCGGGATCATGGCCATCAGCTGCGGGAGTTGAATTATGTTCTGATGAGCGATGATGCCCTGTTGGAATTCAATCGCCGGTACCTTGATCATGACGAATACACCGATGTGATCACATTCGATGGACAGACCGGGACCGGCATCAGCGGCGACATACTCATGAGCTATGATCGGATCCGCGAGAATGCGCGTACGTTCAATGTGAGCCTGCGATCGGAACTGGAGCGTGTGATGGTGCATGGATTGTTGCACCTGCTCGGCCACCGCGACAAGACCGCGGCGCAGAAAAAGAGCATGCGCGAAATGGAGGATCGGTACCTGGCGCTGCGGCCAAAAGGAAAGGGCCGTCGCCCATAAAGGCAACGGCCCTTCTGCCGCCATGAGCCGCCTCGCTCTTAGTTCACGGCGGAAGTCGATCCGATCTCTTCAAGTTCCTCCTTCACCGATCGGATCACATCATCCACTTCCGATCGGATGTTCTTCATATCCTGTGGTCGTGTACTGTTCACCAAGTCCAAAGCTTGTTCAAGATCCGCCCGGGCTTCCATCATATCCTCCAGTTGATCGGCGAGGATCGAATTCTGTTTTTCAGTGGTCGAGATCTTCAATTCCTGGTCGATCCGGCCGAGTTGCTTATGCACCTGGCCCAACAGGTCCTTCAACGTTCCTGAAAGTGCCCGTGCTTCTTCCACGGGTGTTTGCACCGGGGAGCGATCGGTGGGCGATGCTCCTGCCGGGACATCCTGTCCATGCAAAGAAGCGGAAACCGCCAGGATCAATATCGTGATGATCGTTCTCACGTGATCCACACCCTACAGATCCATGCCGGATCTGGCCGGGATCTTTGATGTGCAGAAGGATCGGGCCGCAGAAAGAGGGAACAGCCTGCCGATGTTCCAGCATTCTGTGGCCGATGCACCCCACGGATCGGGTTGCTCAAACCCAACACGCCCCGATCAGCTTTGTGAATGGAGTTCGGTTTTCCGCTATCAGGCACGCTCTGGCACGGGTTTATGATCCAGGACCGGTGTGATCAAATCATTCATATCATGCTACGCTGGACATTGACCTTTCTTGTTATCGCGATCATAGCCGCCGTGCTCGGCTTCGGTGGTGTTGCCGCAGGAGCCGCAGGGATCGCCAAAGTGCTATTCTTCATATTCCTTGTGCTCTTCGTTCTATCGCTGATCCGCGGAAGCGCCAGCACATGATCAATTCACCGCGTTGAACAGGATGCTGAAGGCGGTGCCTTTGCCCACTTCGCTTTCCACGCTAAGCAGGGCACCGTGCGCGTTCAGGATATTGCGTGATTCCGTAAGACCGAGTCCCATGCCACCTTTCCTTCCGCTGAAGAATGGCTGGAAGATCTTCTCCTTTTCTTCATAGGTGAGGCCTTTTCCGTTATCGCGGATCACCACCCGCACTTTTCCATTCACTTCCACGGACGATACGTTCAACTGGCCCTTTCCTGACTCCATCGCTTCCGTGGCGTTGATCAGCAGGTTCACGAAAGCGATGGTGAGCGTTTCCTTGTCCATGTTCACGAAAGGAAGATCTTCGCCGAGGTCCAGCGCGCAGTTGATGCTTTCCAATTCGCACCGGTCCTTGATCAATTCATAGGCCTTCAAGATCACCGTATTGATCGAGCCGGGTTGAAGCACCATCTCCATCGGCCTCGATGAATGGAGCATTTCGCTGATCAGCGTGCGGATCCGCCCTGCATTTCTTTTCAGGATATCGGTGTACAGGCCGGCCCCATTGCTTTCGCCAGGCGGATATTCCACTTCCAATTGCTCCAATGCGAGCTGGATGTTCGTAAGCGGATTGCGTACCTCGTGGGCGATCAATCGGGCGAATTTCCCCGTTACGGCGAGGCGTTCGCTTTCCTGTATGATCTGTTGCTGCCGCCGGGTCTCCGTAATGTCCATGAACGTGACGACGAAGCCATCGAGCAGGCGCACTGCCGAGATATTGTACCAGAGCTTCTGGCCTTCCTGGTCGATCATATGTTCGATGAAGAGCGGTTCACCGCTATCGACCACGTGTTTGAAACGATCGAACAATCCTTCGGCGATCAGGAGCGGCATCTTCATTGAAAGCCGGGCACCGATCAATTCTTCAGATGGGCTGCCGACCATGGAGGTGGCTGCATCGTTCACCTGCATCCATTCAAAATCCGAGATCTCACCTTTTTCATCACGTATGGATCGGAAGGCCATGATCCCGCTCGGCGAACTGTCCAGCACGCGTTTCAAACTTCTTTCCGCAAGCTCACGCGTTCGTGCTTCCTTGTCACGTTCGCGCGCGGTATTTCGGGCCACGCGTTCGGCAAGCTGCACGCGCTCCAAGGTGCGGATCAACCGGAAGAAGAGCAGACCGATGCCAAGCAAGGCGAGCAACGCGTAAAGCAGGATCATCATTGGCGTCACCAGCCCGAGCGATCTTTCCTGCATGGCGCGGTACTGTAGCGCGTGACCGTGGCGTGTGAGCAACTCACGATGGATCCGCCGTAGTTCCTCCATCTGTGCATTCCCGCGCTTCAACAATTCCGGATCGGGTTGCCCGATCGTGGATCGGCCCGTGCGCTGATCCTTGATCAGCATTTGAAGGTTGGTGAGCTTCTGGCGCAGGCTTACCTTGATGCCGAGCGGCCGGCTTACACCTTCGGTATCCGGAAGCAGGGTGAGCAATTCGCTCAAACGTTCATCCAGTTTGGGCAACGCGGCCTTGTACGGCTCCAACAAGGCGGAATCGCCGCTGAGCAGGTAACCACGGCAACCAAGTTCAGCATCGTTCACCAATTCGAAGAACCGATCGGTGGCATGCATGATCTGGTGCGACCGCCGGATCGCATCGTTCTCCGCCTTGTAACGATCCAGGTTATTGTAGGCGAAACCGAGCAGGGCCACCACCAGCAGAACGCTGGCGATGGCAATGGCCTTGATGAACCTGTTCTCCTGATCGGTGTCCATCACCCGGAAGGTCTTTCCCCGGGCAGTTGATCCGCTCGCAGGTGGTCCGCTGGTTCCCGTGCTCATGCGGCTACGGGAACTTTAGAGGTCTATCCCGAAGGATTTCAATTTGTTGTACAGCGTCTTCCGATCGATGTTGAGCATCTCGGCGGTGCGCGATTTATTGAAACCGTTGCGCTCCAAAGCGGTCAGGATCGCCTGTTTCTCGGCATGCTGGGCCACGGCGCGCAGATCATCATCGCCGGCCAGTACACGTTGTTCCGTACTTCCGCCACCGGCCACCGCACGTTCCATGGGTCGCGATGCGGTGCCGGCAATGATCTCCATGGGCAGTTGCTCCAATTGAAGCGTTTCGGTATTGCAGAGAAGAACGGCGCGCTTGATCACGTTGTTCAATTCACGCAGGTTTCCGTACCAGGCGTGATGCTTCAATTTTTCGAGCACCTCCGGCGACATGCCGGTAACGTTTCGGCCAAGCCTTTCCGCTGCGATCCGCAGGAAATGCTCCGCGTACATCTGTATATCCTCCTTTCGATCGCGGAGAGGTAGAAGCTGTATCGTGAATTCGTTCAAGCGGTGGAAAAGATCCTCGCGGAAACGGCCTTCGCGTGTGGCGATCGTAAGGTCTTCGTTGGTTGCGGCGATGATGCGCACGTCCACTGCGATGTCCTTGTTGTCGCCGATGCGGCGCACTTTGCGCTCCTGCAATACACGCAGAAGTTTCACCTGGTTCTCATAACTGAGATTGCCGATCTCGTCAAGGAACAAGGTGCCGCCATCGGCCTGCTGGAAGCAGCCGGCCTTATCATTCAACGCACCTGTGAAGGAACCCTTCACGTGGCCGAACAATTCACTTCCTGCGAGTTCTGCAGGTAGGGCACCGCAATCCAACGCAACGAACGGCTTGTCCGATCGCACGCCAAGGCGATGGATCTCCTTCGCCACGAATTCCTTCCCCGTTCCCGTTTCGCCGATGATGAGCAGCGAAAGATCCGTAGGTGCGACGAGTTTGATGTGTTTGTTGAGCTGGCCGGCGAAGGTTCCCGATCCATGTACGAAATTGCCGGTACCGGGATTTGCCGTTGTGGATCGCGCCCTTCCATTTCCATTGGAAGTGGCCACGGGCTGATCGTTCCCTTTTGAGAGCGCTTCTTCGATCCGCAAGGCGATGTCATCGGGATACAGCGGTTTCACCACGTAGTCCCGTGCACCTTTCCGCATCAATTCCACTGCTACGCGCACATCGGAATAACCGGTTATGATGAGCACAGGCACCCCGAGCGCCATGCTCTTGAAATGATCGAGCATCTCCAGGCTGTCCGCATCGGGAAGCCGGTGATCGCACAGGATCAGATCGAACTTTTCCTCCTTCAGCAGCGGCAGCGCTGCGCTTTTGCGTCCTGCCGTGCGCACCACATAACCTTTCTTTTCAAGAAAGCGTGACAGGAGCAGGCAGATATCCTGATCATCATCGACCAGTAGGATCCTTGAGGCGGCCATGGGTCTGTTCAATAAGTTTCTTTTTCGGGGTCGAGCAATTGCACTTTGCGCAGTCCGTCGAGCACACTGCTCCGGTCCAACGGTTTTGCGAGGAAAAGGTCCGCGCCTGCGTCAAGGGCATGGGTCCTTTCCTGGTCCATCGCACTTATCACGATCACACGCGCATCGGGCGAATGTTCCCTGATCGATGGGATCAGTTCATAGCCTTTGCCGTCGGGCAGGTTCACATCCAGGAACACCCCATCGATATGGGGAATGCCATCGATCTTCTGCTCGGCATCGCGCAGTGAATGGGCCATGGACGTATTTGCTCCATAGCGTACGAGCATGGCGTTCAACAGGAGGCAGATCTCCGGTTCATCATCCACTAAAAGCAATTTCATCGGGTGGTGGTGGACTATGGACAGATCGGTGGGCCGATCGACGGTGGTTTGTTCGCGCTCCATCTTGCCAAGCTTTGTACCATCCATCAAAATCCACCGGTGCTGCGTTCGTCGGGAAGGGATCGCTAGCCGAACGCAGGCAGGGCTACACAAAGTTGGGGAATACTTTCTACATATTCAGATATAGGAGGGCCGTCATTTCATCAAGCTTCAGCCTTGAAGGATAGTCAACAGGGATCTTCGGCACGATATGCGTCGAACCATTCGCTCAAAAAAAGAATAAGTCATGGGAAATCTGCTTTATCTGATCGCGATTATTCTGATCATTGGATGGGTGTTCGGCGCCTTTGTCTACAGTGCTGGTGCGCTCATCCATATCCTATTGGTACTGGCTGTGATCGCCATTCTCGTGCGGTTGATCCGCGGCGACAGGGTGGCGTGATCGTTCGAGGCAGTACCTTCGTTCGATGCCGGTGATCGCCTGATCTTTCAGGTGGTCATCGGCATCGATCATATTCATGCGTCCGGTACGGCATAGGGCAAAAGCGATCCGTTCCAGGATCTGCGTACTCTTTCCGATCCTTCTACTTATGGTCACTGGCGCCAGCGCCCAATTGCCCGATACCAGTTCCGCTCCGCTGTTGCAGGTGCAGGCCGCCTGGGACAGTTTGGATCGCGCCCGTATCCTTCACTTGTCCGGGCAAACCGATCTGGCGATCAGGATCCTGCAGAACATGGCGATCGATAGCGGTATCCCCGATCCGCAATTGCATGATGCGAGAGGTGAGCTTACCGCATTCGTACTTCATGCACAGGGTGATCACCAGCGCGCGTTCGATACGTTGCGGGTGTATTCCGAACAAAGGTTGAAGTGGATGCAGAACGAGTTGGATCGCTCGATCGATGCATACCACCATGCTGTGGATAGCTTATCCGCCATGGCTGAAGAATACGAGCTTCAAAAAGCCGAACTCGAAAAGCGGCATGGTGAAGAAAAGGGGCGTGGACAATTGATCCTGGTGGGTGCGGTTTCCCTGCTGCTGCTTCTGGTGATATTCGTGGCCTTCAAGATCAGGCGATCGCCTCCCAATTCGCCCATTGCGCCTGCCGCGGTAGCAGCACCAGCGCCCGGGCCAGCTGAAAGCACTTCGGTCCGGACAACGGTGGTAGCCGTAGATCGCCGGCCAGATCGGGGTTTCGTGCATTCACACCTTTCGCTCATTGCCGATCAATTGAACAAAGGCGAGATCGTGGAAGCCGCCATGCATGTAGGTTCGCTGTCGCGCCTGATGAAATTGCTGGATGATGTACCGGCAGAGGATCTCCTGCCTGCGCAACAAACGATCGCCTTGCTGCGGCAATACCTGAAACTTGAGGCCGCGCGATCGGGAAGAAGTTTCCGGTACGAAGTGGAGGCTGATCGGAAACTATTGGATCGTGATCTTCCGCTTCCCGTACGTCGATCGGTGGAGTTGCTGGCGAAGGTGATCGGCCTTGCGAAAAGTACCGGCGATCCCCTTATTTCGATGAGAGCTGAATTGCAGGTTGCCCAGGACAGGCCCATGTTCATGGTGAAGTTCCCTGTGGATCCCAAGGTCGATCCAGGATATTTCACGATCGAGGGAGCCCAGATCGAACAGCACAGCGAAGCCGAAGCGCACATTGTCCATTTCACCTGGTAGTGCACACCGAACGACATCGACATGGATTATTTTCGCTGGAAACGATCCTGAAAATGATACGTCGTGTATTACTTCTTCTTCTGATGTCGCCCATCCTACTGATGGCACAACCTGCGCAGCGGAAAGGGCCTTTCACACTTCGATCCAATGATGTGGGCGGCCAGGCGACCATGCGCCATGTATTCAATGGCTTCGGTTGCAGCGGAGAGAACCAGAGCCCTCAGTTGAGTTGGGAGCAAGTGCCGGAAGGGACCAGGTCGTTCGCGATCACCATGCACGATCCCGATGCACCGACCGGAAGCGGCTGGTGGCATTGGGTGGTCTACAACATCCCATCCTCTGTAACGGAATTGCCCCCGGGCGCCGGTGTTGAGAATAGCACCGCCTTGCCCAAGGGTGCTGTGCAGGGCCGCACCGATTTCGGCACCCGTGCCTATGGCGGGCCTTGCCCACCCGAAGGTCACGGTCCGCATCGTTATGTGGTTACGATCCATGCCCTTGATACGGAAAAGCTCGAAGTGCCCGAGGATGCCTCACCAGCGTTGATAGGATTCAACCTGAATTCCCATTCCAAGGCGCGTGCGAGCCTCATCTTCTATTACGAACGCTAACGGCAAAGGATCTGCGGCCGTTCCGTGAAACGGACACACATGAAAGATCTGAATGGAAAGCGGGTGGCGTTACTGGCCACGGATGGTTTTGAGGAAAGTGAGTTCCTGTCACCCAAGAAGGCCCTGGAGGATGCCGGTGCCAAAGTGGATGTGATCGCGCCGAAGAGCGGCAGCATCAAGGGCTGGAAGGAAGGCGAGTGGAGTGATAGCCAGAAAGTGGATCATTCGCTGGATGAAGCCGATCCCGGGAAATACGACGCGTTGCTGATCCCCGGCGGGGTCATCAATCCGGATAAGTTGCGCCGGGAGAAGAAGGCTGTTCAGTTCGTGAAACATTTCTTCGCGGAGAAGAAGCCGGTGGCCGCGATCTGCCATGGCCCACAGTTGTTGATCGAAGCGGACGTGGTGCGCGGAAGAAAAATGACCTCGTTCCATAGTGTGAGCACCGATCTGAAGAACGCCGGGGCGATCTGGGAGGACAATGAGGTCGTGGTCGATCAGGGTTTGATCACCAGTCGATCGCCCGAGGATCTTCCGGCGTTCAATCGAAAATTGGTGGAAGAAGTGAAGGAGGGGATCCATGATCACGCCTGATCCATAATGGGAACTATATGAAAAGGGATCGGGACCGATCCCTTTTTCATGCCGGCCGATCGCTCGAATGCCTTGATGCTGTATGCTTCCATCGCCATTCGCCAATTCGGCGCGAAGGTTGTTGATGTGCATCGATCGGAATTTTTCGATCGACGCAGAAATGATCACAATGAGCAGGCTATTGATCCGGTCGTTGTTCGTTCCGTTCACGTTGATCGGAACCGTTGCGGTGGCCCAGGAGGATTGGCCGGTGCGCTTTGAGTCCGATGGGATAGAATACCAGGTCTTCAAGCCGCAACCGGAAAGTTTGAACGGCAACACCTTTAGTGCACGTGCTGCTGTTTCCATGGAGCGTGCGGGGGACAAGTCGCCTGTTTTCGGTGCGGTCTGGGGTGATGGTGTGCTGGAGCTCGATCGCGGATCACGCCTGGCCAGGATCGTGAAGTACGAGGTGGATGACGCACGTTTCCCAGGCGTGGATGATGCAATGGAACTTGCTTCGGTCCGCTCGGCGATCAGCAAGGCGATCCCTGAGATCGCGCCGGTGATCTCTCTGGATTGGATGGTCTCGGCGTTGGAGCAGGAGGTGCAGGCGGGCGATCAGTACGCGAACGATCCGCCTGAGATCATCTACCGTGAACGACCTGCCGCTCTTGTGTTCATCGATGGGGATCCACAGTATGAAAAATTGTCCGAGACCGTAACGGCACGTGGGGATCCGATCTATCAACCTGAAAGCCGCATGGGCCTGGAGCGTGTGGTGAACTCACCTTTCATGATCCTGCGGGACCAGGGCGGACAACATTATCTGTATGGATCGCGCATGTGGTTCGTTTCGCGTGACCTTGAAGGTCCATGGCGGCGAGAACAGAACGTTCCGCAGGAACTGCAGGAGCTCGCCGCGGATGTGACGGAAAGTGCGGCGCTCACCACCGATGATGCGCCCGCACCGGCGGAATTGGAGATCATCGTGAGGCGGAAGCCTGCCGAACTCCTGGCGATCGACGGGCCTCCGGACCTAAAACCGATCCAGAACACCGAACTCCTTACGGTGACCAACACTTCAAGGAGCGTGTTCCTCGATATCGGATCGCAGGACTACTATTTCCTGGCGAGCGGGCGGTGGTTCCGCACCAAGGATCTTTCCAGCGGTGAATGGACTTTCGTTCCCGCCGATCAACTTCCAGAGGAATTCAAGAACATTCCCGAAGGTAGTGATCGTGACATGGTTCTTGCCCACGTTGCCGGTACCGATGCGGCGCGCGAGGCTGCGAGAGATGCGCAGATCCCACAGACCGCCCGAGTGGATCGCCGATCCGCATCGGTGAGGGTTTCCTACGAAGGATCACCGGTCTTCGAAAAGATCACAGGAACGAACGTGGAGTATGCGGTGAACGCGAATACGGATGTGTTGCGGATCAACGGCCATTATCATGTATGCGACAATGGTGTTTGGTACAATGGTGCCACCCCTGATGGGCCGTGGGCTGTAAGCACGGAGGTGCCGAATGAAGTGAACTCGATCCCGCCGAGCAGTCCGGTCTATAATGTTCGTTATGTGTACATCTACGATCACACACCCGATGTTGTCTACATGGGTTACACGCCAGGATATTATGGATCATATATACAGCACGGTGTAGTGATCTACGGTACTGGATTCTATTACCGGCCATGGCCCGCTTTCTGGCGCCCACGTCCATGGACCTGGGGCTTCGGCATGTATTACGATCCGTGGTACGGTTGGGGCTTTGGCAGCGGTTGGGGTTATGGCTGGGTCTATCCCGCATGGACCACATGGGGTTACCCGTATGGTTGGGGAGGGTGGTGGGGCCCTACCGCCTGGTGCCCGCCCTGCTGTGTCTCCACCAATGATGTCTATTATGGCTACAGGCCATCGGTATCAGGCCGTTCCAGTGGGGCAAGCCGGTTGGTCGATGGTGGCATGGCGCGATCCACCAACACGGGCGATCTCTACGCATCGCTCGATCGGGAGGGTATAAGGCCTGCGACGATCTCGCGTGAGCGCACCGTGCAAAAGGAAGCCCTACAGCGCGACGCTTCCAATAAGCCGATGAGATCAGATCATTTCACCGATGCTGCGGGTAATGTCTACAGGCAGCACGGAGATGCGACACAGCGTTACGAGAATGGTTCGTGGAGCAGGGTCACTCCTCCCAGGGAGAGCCGCGAAAAAGTACCTCAGCCTGCGAAGCATGATAACGTGCAGCAACCTCGTGATGGAAAGATCACACCGCGCAATGAGCCACAGGCGCGACCTGCGGAACGTGAACCCCGTCCTGAAGCCGCACCGCGCGAACCTTCACGCCGCGATCCGTTCGAGATCCAACGGGATCGGCAGCGTGGGAACGAACGTCAGCGGAACTTCCAGCGAAGTTCGCCACCTCGGGTAACACCTGCGCCCAGATCAAGGCCGGGAGGTGTTTCGCCGGCTCCTGCGCAACGCAGTACTTCGCCCGCACCCAGCCGTGGCGGCGGCGGCGGGTCCGCACCTTCACGGAGTGGCGGAAGCCAGCGCGGAGGCCGGTAGGGTTGGAACATAAAAAAGCCCGGGTGGATGTTCCACCCGGGCGGTTCCAAAACATAGTATTCTGCGTATCTCTATTTCATTGCATCCATCTGCGATCTCTCTTCATTGCATAGCATCTTCAGCGCTTGCGTGCGGTATTCTTTACGCCCGCTGCCTTGCCGGCAGGTGCGGTCTTCTTCGTTCCGGGGCCGGTCATCGGCACGGCCATTCTTCCCTTCCGATCACTGGCCGCTTTCGTGACACGTTTTCCACGGCCGGCCTCATCTTCCACCAGGCGCGCTCCTTCGATACGTTCATCGAACGTCTGCGCCACTTTCCGATCGACAGGATGTTCCCGCATCCTGGCCGGTTCCTTCCTTCCCATTGTTTCCTGTGAGGGCAGCACGCCGCCCTCCACTCTTCTGTTCCACCAATCCTGCAGGATCTTTCCGTGGTCGAAACCGAATGGAATATCCTGATCATTGCGAGACAACCAGTAGATCTCGTCCACCTCGCTGCTCGTTGTGGGCTCACCGCCGACAATGGTCGCATGGAACACTGCGGTGATGTAATGACCACGTGGATCACGATCGGGATCGGAATAGATACCGAACAATTCACGTATGCCGATCCGTACGCCCAATTCCTCCATGATCTCGCGCTCCAGGGCTGCTTCCACGCGTTCTCCGTTCTCCACCTTGCCCCCGGGCAGGCACCGATCGCCTTTGAATGGAGGGACCGCCCTTTTGATAAGGAGGATCCGGCCCTGCTCATCCTCGATCAAGGCATCCACCGTAAGTATCGGACCTCCCTTGGTGCGTTCCATTCCTCTTATGCTGGAAAGTGCAACGATGGCAT
Organism: Bacteroidota bacterium; assembly: GCA_023418095.1. Classification (GTDB taxonomy): domain Bacteria; phylum Bacteroidota; class Bacteroidia; order Flavobacteriales_F; family PHOS-HE28; genus PHOS-HE28. The sequence continues at coordinate 42,934 of JAEZDL010000078.1, read as the reverse complement.
GATGAACGGACCGTTGCCGTAATTGCCGAACATCGCAGGTATCACATCGATCTTGCTGCGGAGACCTACGCCTTCGCGGACACGTGCGTCGCGTTCCTCACTTTCATTCACGCAGGGCCTTTTGCCGTTGTGGCTGTCATCGTTCTGTTTATTGAACCTGCCAGCTGGGCCATATCGTAGTACAGGTTTCATGGCTGTCGGTTTTGTACCCTTGCCATGCAACCGCGTGCCGTTTCCCGGAAAGGCTTGTCTGACGTGGATTTTCTGCGATCCGTCGTAGTTATGCCGATCGGCGGATCGTGGACCGTGTGCCGCAGATGCGGGAAGTGTGCTTCCCTCGAACGACCCGATCACGCTCCGATCGGGGCGACTATCTTCGTCCGCTACGATGATCTAGAAGAATGAACAAGGTCGTTTCAAATGCGCAGGAGGCGCTTGATGGTCTATCGGACGGGATGACGTTGATGGTTGGCGGCTTCGGCCTTTGCGGGATCCCCGAGAACAGCATCAATGCCCTGGTGAGGAAAGGGGTGAAGGGACTTACCTGCATTAGCAACAATGCCGGCGTGGATGATTTCGGGCTCGGGCTCCTGCTCGGCACGCGGCAGATCAGGAAGATGATCAGTAGTTACGTGGGTGAGAACGCCGAATTCGAGCGCCAGATGTTGAGCGGCGAACTCGAGGTCGAGCTCATTCCGCAGGGAACCCTGGCCGAAAGGTGTCGTGCAGGTGGAGCGGGCATTCCGGCGTTCTTCACTCCGGCGGGTTACGGTACCGAAGTGGCCGAGGGGAAGGAGACGCGCGAGTTCAATGGAAAGATGTATGTGATGGAGGAATGGCTGCGGGCCGATTTCGCCCTGGTGAAGGCCTGGAAAGGTGATCGGTCCGGCAACCTGGTGTATAAGCGCACCGCGCGGAATTTCAATCCCATGATGGCCATGGCCGGAAGGGTCACCGTGGCCGAAGTGGAGGAACTCGTGGAGCCGGGCGCGTTGGATCCGGATGAGATCCACACGCCAGGCATTTTCGTGCAGCGGATCTATCAAGGCACGAACTACGAAAAGCGGATCGAGCAGCGCACGGTAAGGCCAAGGATGTGATCCGATCATGCTCGTTGGCGAAAAGCATCCGGTCCCGTTCATCGATCGGATCGTTTTCCTGCTTTTCAGCGCATGCATCTTCACCTACATCGTCATCAGGGCCGCATCCATCCCTTGGGTCCATGATGAAAGCACTACGATCTACTGGTATGTGGAGCGTGGCGAATTCCTTCCTTACACCGCTTTATGGGATGCCGGAAATCATTTCCTGAGCACCGCGATCGGCATCGTTGCACACAAGATCTGGGGGCTTTCGTTGCCCGGTTCCAGGATCGGGAGCATTCTCGCGTTCCCCATCTTCGCCTGGGGGGTGTGGCGTTTAGGTGAATTCATCTCCGATCGGTGGATCCGGTGGATCTGCTGGGTAGCCCTGCTCATGTGCCCGTTCCTGCTCGATTTCTTCTCGCTCTTTCGCGGCTACGCACTGGGCATGGCCTTTTGGATCGTGGCGATCGATGCTGCGATCCGCTATTTCCGCGGGTCCGATCCAAGAGATCTGATCCAATTGTCGATCTCGCTCTTTCTCGCCGACATGGCCGTGCTTTCATTGGTACCGTTATGGGCCTTGATAATAGCAGCGATCGGCGTGCACGGGTGTTTCCGCTGGATGAAGCAACGTGGACCATTCCCCTGGCGGATCGGCGCCATCTGGTTCCTGCTTGGAGCTGTGCCACTTGCCTTCGGTCTGTTGCTAGCGTGGGAAATGCGCCGCCGGGCTCTTCTTTACCATGGATCGACCGAAGGATTCATTGAGGTGACTATTTCATCCCTCGCGCGTTATGTGATCGGTTCCGACGTGCCGATCGTACTCGCGCTCGTGGTGCTGATCATTGTTGCCTCGCTCGTCATCATCTTCAGCAGGAAGCGCGGATCGGTTGCAGCGTTGATCGGAACGCTGCTTTTCACCGATGTGCTGATGCGGATCGGAATGGCATGGATCCTTGGCGTGAACTACCCGGAAGATCGTGCTGCGTTGCACATGGTGCCACTCGCCATACTGTTCATCGCGTTCACCGCTGATGGGATCGAGGTCTGCTGGCAGCGCATCTTCTTGATGTCCTCGCTTCTTTACCTGCCACTTCGCACGGCATTCACCTTGAACACTGACCATACATTGCTTTGGCCGGAACAATCGGTCCCCATCCGCTTTCTACAAAAGATCGAGGCCTTTCAGAAGGAACAGGGAAGACCATTGATGATCGGCGCGTATCACCAGTTGAGCTATGCCATACCGTACGCGGCAAGAACGAACGGCATCGGGCTGCAACCCCCTGATGTGATCGGTTTCCCGAAAGGCGCGCACGATGTACGCATCGTGGATGATCGCTTCATCGACCAAGCGATCCAAGGCTTTCAAAGCATCGATCATTCACCAGGCAACGGCCTTCATCTTCTCAAGCGCAAAGCGGAACTACGATCGCGGCAAATCGATCAGTTGCAGATCGAAGTGAACGAAGATGCGGAGTTCATGGAACTTTGGAGACCGGAACGTCCAGTGAGCCTGCGGGATCTTCGGATCGAGATCCGTACCCGCATTCGATCCGATCAACAGTTCCTTGACCTTTTGATCGTCGCTTCACAAAAATTGAATGGAGGAACGATCCATTACAATTCGATCCCGATCTCCCACTTCAGGCCGCGCTGGAAGGGTGAGGAACTCCATATGATGCTCGATCTTCCGCGAAGCGGATCGGATGAAACGGTGATCTATTTCTGGAACCCGAAAAAGCAGGCGTTCGAGATGGATGAAGTGAAGGTCACGATCCATGAAGTGATCGATCCATTGTGAGAGGTCCACTACATTTGGAAGCTTTCAATTGAAGTGATGGGGCTGAACAAGGAACAGATGGCGAGGCGTATCGCGCGGGAATTGCGCGATGGTTATTATGTGAACCTGGGGATCGGCATTCCCACGCTGGTGGCCAATTACATTCCACAGAACATCAACGTGGTGCTCCAAAGCGAGAACGGCATTCTCGGCATGGGGCCGTTCCCGATCGAAGGTGAAGAAGATGCGGATCTGATCAACGCGGGAAAACAGACCGTGACGCTTTTGCCCGGCAGCAGCATTTTCGACAGCGCCACCAGTTTCGCCATGATCCGCGGCCAACACGTGCAACTTACCGTGCTCGGCGCCATGGAAGTGGCGGACAACGGCGATATCGCCAATTGGAAGATTCCGGGCAAAATGGTGAAGGGAATGGGTGGCGCCATGGATCTGGTGAGCAGCGCGGACAACATCATAGTGGTGATGATGCACACCAACAAGGCAGGCGAAAGCAAGTTGCTGAAGAAATGCACACTACCGCTGACGGGTGTGCAATGTGTGAAGAAGATCGTGACCGATCTAGGTGTATTCGATGTGACACCCGACGGTTTCAAACTTTTGGAGCGTGCGCCAGGAGTTTCGGTGGAAGAGATCAAGGCGAAGACCGAAGGCCGGCTTGTGGTCGAGGGTGAGATAGGGGAGATCTCTGAATGAAGGAGGTTCGCATTTTCCAACATTTCCGATCGGATGGAACATAGGCCGCGTATGCTCTCCATCATCATTCCCGCGTACAATGAGGAGCGCACGATCCACCTGATCCTCGATCGCGTGCGCAACGTGATCCTTGATCATGGCATCCAAAAGGACGTTGTGATCGTTGATGATGGTTCAAAGGATGGCACGGCCGCCGCGATCCGCGCCTACATCGATCGGCACCCCGACTTCCCGATCAGGTTCTTTGAGCAACCGCGCAACATGGGCAAAGGAGCGGCGATCCATCGCGGGATCAAAGAAGCGATCGGTGAACACCTGATCGTGCAGGACGCCGACCTGGAATACGATCCGCGTGAGTACAATCTCTTACTGAAGCCCGTTGTAGAAGGTTTTGCAGATGTCGTCTACGGTTCTCGCTTCATGGGCCATCATCCGCATCGGATCCTATTTTTCTGGCACAGCATCGGCAATAAGGTGCTTACACAATTGTCCAATGCGTTCAATAACCTCAACCTCACGGACATGGAAACATGTTACAAGTTGATCCGAAGCGATATCGCAAAAAGCCTGGATCTACGGGAAAAGAGGTTTGGATTTGAGCCGGAGGTGACCGCCAAGCTTGCCAAAATACCAGGCATCCGGATCTATGAGGTCGGCATCAGCTATTATGGTCGCACCTATGCTGAAGGAAAAAAGATCGGCTGGAAGGACGGTTTCCGTGCGATCTGGTGTATCATGAAATACGGCCTGTAAAGTGCGTGTACTGCACTTTTTTGAGCCACTGTATAAAGCTAAGGCCATCAACTCACGATCGGTTGGAGCATTTGGGAAATTATCTTATCGAGCCGTTGAGCGGTCCCTCTTCCTCATAGCGGTGTTATTGAACACTTTGCCGGTGTTGCTATTCAAATGGTTCCCCTCGATGGATGGACCGGCACATCTCTATAATTCAAGGTTGATCTACGAGCTTTTCTTCGGCGGGACCGAAAGTGTGCGGACATTCTACGATCTCACGGAGATCCCGGTGCCTAATTGGCTGGGCCATCTCATGTTAGCCGCCAGCCTGACCGTATTGCCGGCATTTCTTGCTGAAAAAGTCGTGCTCTTGACCTACCTGGTTGGTCTGCCTTACGCGTTCCGTTGGCTGATAAAGGTTATAAGCCCTTATAATATTGAATACAGTTTCTTTATTCTTCCTTTTTGTTATTCATACCTGTTCACACTGGGCTTCTATAATTATTCGTTGGCATTGATCCTTATGTTCCTCGCCTTGGCTGCCTGGATAAGTTCGGATCACACAGGTCACACCCAGCGCATCCAATTTGGCCTGGCAGGGCTTCTCATTCTATTGTATTTCGCGCACATCTTCGTTTTCGGGCTTACACTCATCATGCTTGCTTTATATATTGTGATCGGCTCGATCACACGGGGGCGTATTGATCTGAATGCGATGTTTCGTTCCGCCTGGCCTGGGGTCGTTCGCCTGACTTTCGCATCGTTCGTTCCTGTCCTGTTGGCCTTGAACTACTATTGGCACATGCCTGAAGCATCGGCCTATACGTTCGTGAGCATGAATGAATTATTGGAATGGGTCCATACGCTCAGGCCTATCATATCATACAACATTGAATTGGAATGCGTTCATACAAGGCGTATCGTTCACGTACTTGCCATACTATTGATGGGTTCGCTGTCGATCTTTCTGGCCAATAGCATTCGTTCACATCCGGCGGCTGCCAAACCTGTCCGATCGGATCGGAATTCGATCTACTTCTGGTGGATCATGTGTCTTGTATTCCTCGTGTTGTATCTGGTCTTGCCTGATGGGAATGGCGCGGCTGGTTACATGACAGTCCGGCTGGGTCTCATGTTCTTCATGATCTTCATTGCGGCGCTATCGCTTCACCGAATGCCGAAATTGGTGACATGGGCAGCCATCGTATTTGTCCTTTTCTCCCATCTTGCATTGAGTAGATACTACATTTCTGTAGTGCGCGAGCAGAACCGCATCGCCATGAATTGCGAAGCGGCAGGCGAGTACCTCCGGGCTGGTTCGATCATATACCCCTTTGATCGTTCAGGCAATTGGCTGGGAAGGCACTACTCGAATTATCTCGGGGTGAATACTCCTGTTGTGATCTTGGAGAATTATGAGGCGGGGTTGGGTTACTTTCCATTGAAATGGAATGAGGAGCAGGTCCCAGGATTATGGATGGGGAAGATGCGGGTGGCAGAATTGATAAGTGAACCTTGGGCGCAGAATGATCAGCCCCGTCAAGAAGTGGATCACATCTTCATTCTCGGGAAGTATCAAGACCTGGCCAACGATACGACCGATTGCTTCCTGAAAGACGCCTTGAAGCGCTACACCCTGATCTATTCCAATGAGAACTGCACACTATTGGGGTTGATCAATTCGGATCTTGGCAATGCTGCGAAGGGTAGATGAAAAATGATGCATTTGTGGATCCGCGATCGGCGTTTGCTTTCGGAAACTCTAGAGCTGCCGCTTCACTTGCCTGGATCCTACTGATCTTACTCCTGCCTTCCTGTGCAAGGAAGAGGCCTGCGCAGTTCGTTGGGATCGAGAATGACGGATTCGTTCTCAATAACGAACAATTCTTTCCTCTTGTGATCAATTATCTCGTCGATCTTCAATGGAACGGGGATAGTTGCTGGGCCACATCTGGCATGGACTATTTGGGTGGCGGGAATTATCATTCGAATTCCCGCAAGGATTCGCGTGATCTATTATCGCATGAATTCGGTGAAATGCGCCGAATGGGTTTCAACGCTGTTCGCTTCGGCCTCTCTCCGGATCTGGTGATCGACCCTGATAATGGGAAAATTCAACTACCGAGCCGGTACGGATTGGGCACGGACACACTATTGACCTTCGAAGGACATTGGCAGGCGCGGTATTTCGAGGCGTTGGACGACCTGATCGATGTTGCGCATGAGGAAGGCCTCCGTGTGATTTTGTTGTTACGGATGAGACCGGACGATCGGGTGTTCGAAGAGCATGCCGTTCAGATCCTTTCCCGATTGAAGCATCATCCGGGGATCTTAGCCTACGATCTTTTCAACGAGCCACTGTACTTCGATAGGCCACATCACCGGGCGAAGAAAGAAGTATACAGCACCATGAAGCGATGGCGTGAATTGGTGCGGGAACACGCACCACACCACATGGTTACGATCGGCCTTGTCGGAGTACGCGAGGTATTCGCGTGGGATCCAGATATACTCGATGTTGATTTCATTTCCTTCCATCCCTATGAATACGAGCCTGGTCAAGTGGTGAATGAGATCACGTGGTATGGAAAGCACGTTCGCACGCCCTGGATCATTGGTGAAACCTCGTTACCTGCAGATGGCGATTCGGTGAGTTTTGATGAGCAACGATCATTCGCGGAACGAACATTGGCGAAGACAAAAGCGTGTGGTGGGATCGGATATTCCTGGTGGCAGTATAAGGATGTACGTTGGGGCAGATTCCATTCGGATTACATGGGTCTTCTGGCGATCGATGGAAAGGGAAAGGCGACAGTAGAAGCGTTCCGGAAATTCGATCAGCAGGAGATCGGGGCCGGCTGTGAAATGTTACCGAACTATTATAATTACTCGGATCATGATGATGCTCGGATCAGAGGCCGCCTGATCGATGATAATGGCGACCCGATCGAAGGCGGGGTGGTGTTGGCTTGGAATGAGGATTATTCGCACTCATACCATACCATCTCTCATGCAGATGGATCTTTTCAATTATTCGGTGACATGTATTTTTTCCATTGGATCGCATCGGCGATCGGTCATGAAGTGACCCGTGGTGAGATCCTGCCATCAGGTTTCTTGACCGAAGAGGATGGTGTTCCCACTTATCGTTTAGGCGATCTGCGTCTGTCCAAGATGGATGATCGGTTCTTGTTACGGGAATAGATCCAAGGTCTTAATCGGGCAGGAATGCCGTCACCCGCGGCGCCCGGACAAACGCCGTATCCCCGTCTCTGATCCAGAGATACACCTTGAAACGATCACTTCTTGATCGGATCTCGGGCGTCATGAAATCGCCTTTGATCGTGACCCATTCTCCGGGCGAGGTATGATCAGGAACTTGAAAGGTCCGCTCTCCGTAGCCTCCTTCCTTGCGCTCCATCCGAACTACCAACACAGCCGCCTTCTGCGCACCTTCATCAGGAACGAGCACTTCAGCACTCGGTCTTGCCCAAAAGTGATCTGCAGAAGTGATATCCGAATATGGAACTTCAATGATCGGGAGGAATGGATCATTTTTGGTAAGCGTATCCAATTCAGCGCTAGCGGATGAACGATCGGTGATGAGTTCGATCGTTCTGTAGCCTGTTGTATCCACGAATACTTCCTTTCCATCAAAACGCCTTTCCACCGACAAGAGTTCGTGAGCGCCATGTGGAACAGTGGTCCGGCCAAAGACCTTCCAATAATATGCGGTCGTAGTACGATAAGGATGGATCACCCAATTGTTCAATTGCCACATCTGGAACAGGTTCAACCCGATCAGCAGAACGATCGTTGTGGCCAATGCGATCTTCATTGACCCACCTTTTTGCGCGAAGGCTTGGAGCGTAATACCGAGCGGGATCGCGAGCAAAGGGTAGAGCGTTATCATCGGCCTTATGCTGAAACTTGCACCATACCACCATTCGGACCAGCTCGAAATGATCCAGAACGCGACGATCGAATGGATCAAGACTGGCAGGAACGCGTGTGGCAGGGTCTTTCGAAGCCTTGGTATACCGATCAATGCGAGGAGCATGATCGGCGTATAGATCAGCCAGCCTTTCCTGAAACTGAACAAGGTTTCCCAAATGTGAGGCGTGAACAGGTCCAGACCCACTCCAGGATTCCGGTAACTATCATAGATGAACTGACCGGTGCGCCATTTCCAGTAGATCAGTTGCGGTGAAAGAACGAAAAGCCCGATGAGTATCGCGATCATCAGATCACGCCGATGTACACGCATAATGTTGACCTTGGCGGTTAATGTCGTTCGATCATGGATACCCCATAACAAAGGCACAAGGCCACAAATGATCTCGCTTGGTTTCACGAGTGTGATCAGGCCGATCGCAATTGCGATCTGGATCAGATCTACGCGGCGGAACGTCTCATGCCAGCGGATGGTGGACCACGTCATCCAAGCGACGCCGGTAAATAGGAAATTGGCTGTCTCAAGATTCTTGATCGTACTGAATTGGAAATAATTCGTCCCCAGAACGATCACGATGATCACCGCGGCCGTCACCACATCACTGAAATAGCGAAGAAGGATCCGGCGCAGGAAGTACAACCCGATCAAGGAGTATAAGGTGCCACCTAGCCCAAGCGCCCATTGATAAGGTTCGCTGAACCCGTCCATCGGTGCTCCCGAAGCAAAAGCCCACAGATGCCCGATCAAAAAGAAAGGCGAATAAAGGATCGACATCCCCATCAAAAAGAAGAACATGCGCGATCCATCGGGCGCATCGGTGATCTGGTACAATGTCTCCGTGGTGCCGTATGTCTGTTGTGCGTCGTGGATCCACGATATATCATCCAACTTAAGATCACCATGGATGAATACCGATGGTGCGTACAGGTAATAGCCGAAGACATCCCAGGAGAGTTCTTTCCGTGGATCCAGTGTGGACCAGCGCACGACGACAATTGCCATGAATGATAGCGCAAGCGCTACAAGCGATCTGGTATTCATCGCTGTGAATTGATCACCGTGAATTTGAAGCGTTCCTTTACGCCGATCGAATCCGAAGAAGCATGTATCAGACCTTCATCATTCACTGAAAGGAAGCGATCGTTATGTGCTTGCAACGCGATCCATCCATCGCCCAGATCCACTTTTTTGAACAGGCCGAAATCGCCCAGATCCGGCGCAGTGGCACTCACTTGTTGGTGTTGTAGAAGCTCGGCGCACACGAAGTTCCCGTTATGCGCAAGGAGCGCGATCCTACCGTCCGAAGTAGAGATCGATCGATAGGTTCCCCATAGGAGCGGCGTAGGCCGATCGGCTACAAGCAACCAGGTACCAGGGGTGTTGGTGCTAATGAAATTGCCGTCGGCGGCTTGTAGTGTTACCGTGTCCGTGCGCTCGATCGGAATGAACAGACCATCGATCGCCCGGACATGGACGTTAGGTTTCCCTTGGGATGCGAGCCAATAGTCCAGTGAAACCTTGTCCAAGCGCTCAAAGAAAGGCTGGTATCGTTTTGGGAATTTGCGTGAGTATGCGTTCACGATCGGCACGCCTATTTCCTGCGCAGCGAGCATTGCCGATGTATGTATTTCGATGACGTGATCGTATAAGGATCCGGGTTCCATGATCGGAAGTACTGGCATGTATGCCACGGCCGATCGCTGATCGGAAAGTTCGCCTGTCAAGTGCCGGGTCACCTCGCCGACCTGATCGCGTGAAGCCCATTTATTGAACGTTCCGATCCGTCGCACATCGATCTTATTATCCAGGATCACCAATGCGGGCAGCGCGAAAGCGATCGCGATCGAAGTCCATCGTTTGACCGACAGAAGTGACGCAAGTGGAACGAGGATGAACATGGTGAACATCACCTGCATGGTCACAGAACCCAAGGTCGGGTCGATCATTGAGAAGCGTGTGTGACGAAGAACGAATTGATAAAAGGTCGATCCACCGATATCGATGGAAAAGAGCATGTTCAGTGTCCAGCCGATTAAAAGTATTCCGATCCGCTTCCGGATCATGACTGGATATTTTCCTCCGAGGGCAACAGCCAGGCCGGCAATTACAGCGAGCCATGGCAAGATCCCTGGATATAGAGAATGGTTCAGCTGTTCAGCGTTGGTGGACTCCTGTTGGATGGATAGATCCTGCCACGAACTTGCCGCAGGATGACTGTTCCAGTATGAAGCTATTCCCAGTGATGGGCCTTGGGCATCGTTGTATTGTGATCCCCGCAATGATCCATGAATTTCAATGTATGGCAGGGCCAAGGGTGCCAGTAGAGCGGCCAACGCAACAGTTGCAAGTGCGGCATCTCGTACCATGGTCTTCGATCGCGGAGCGCGCGTCGAAATGCCAAGCCGGTGGAAGAACAGGGATCCAATGGAAAGGAGAACGATGGAGAACAATAAGAAGATGCCGATATGAATGCTGCAGTAGAATTGGTATGCGACCACAAGAACGGTCATGAACATGAATTTCGTCCGGCGCTCCTCCAGGTATTTCCAAGCGCACATGAATGCGATCGGAACCATGAACCGCGGGAGCATTCCCCAATGGTCCAGCTGCCCGAGTTGAAAGATCCCAAATGCGAAGATGAATGCTCCGCAACCCGCAATCATCACCCGGCCACTCCACTGTTTCAAAGAAAAAAAGCACGCCCAAAAATTGAGCGCGAACAGGATCGCGATCCAGGCTTGAAAGGACGTTTCCCGGTTGGATCCGAATGATCGCAAGGCCGAGTAGATCGGCGCGGTGCCCAATAGACCATCGGAATAGGCGATCGCGTTCGCGGCAGGATGCATGAATGGCGCATTCCAGTAGTCATCGGTTTTTCCAATGCAGAAGGAATGGAAATGTTCCAAAGCATAATTAGCAGTGCGGGCCTTGCCAATGGTCCCCGGGATCGATGAATAGTCAGGTCCGAACATTGGAATAGTGAAGGACCACATACCCACCACGAACAGAAAGAGGACAAGCGACCATTTCGCAAGCTTCGACATCTCAGGCCAACTGTTCATGGTGCGCAGCAAGTATAGTGTTAAGCCGCTTTCCTTTCTTTGATGCGCAGAACTGCTGACGAGCTGATGAGACTGAGCATTCTAGTGCCGCTCTTTAATGAGGAGGAGCTGATCGTACCCGTGCTGAATGCGCTTCTGCAGGTCCAATATCCGGCGTTCCTTGAAAGTGTGGAAGTGATCGTAGTGGACGATAGATCCACGGATCGGTCGTATGAAATAGCGAAGGAATACGCTTCGTCCCAGCCACGCGTTTCCGTTCACCGCCACGAGCGTAATCAAGGGAAAGGAGCAGCAGTTCGAACAGCCGCGGCATTGGCGACGGGAGATCATCTTCTCATACAGGATGCGGATAGGGAATTGGATCCGAAGGACATTCCTTCCATGCTTGATGCGATGCGAACATTGCAAGTTCCATTCATCAACGGCTCCAGATACTTACCTGGCGTTCTCAGGACGCAAGCGGCTTACCGGCGATACCTCGCCAATAGGATCTTCACAATGATCACCTCGATCCTGATCGATGTGCATCTCACGGACATGGCATGTGGGTATAAGCTCCTCACAAAGGAACTGTTCAACAAATTGGATCTTCGTGAAGATCGTTTCGGGTTCGAAGCGGAGTTGATCATAAAATGCGGACGGATCCGCCGGAACTGGATCGCGGAGGTTCCGGTCCATTATCACCCACGGAATATGGGTGAAGGGAAGAAGTTGAGGAACAGCGATGGTTTGCGGATCTTTTGGACGATCATCAAGTATGGTCTGCTCCGTTCAAAATGAGATCGCTTGGAAAATGGTCCTCTGTTGCCATAATGTTGGTGATCGCCGCATGTGCATATGTGGACATCGACCTGAAACTTTGGCAAGAAACGGATCGGGTGATCGAATGGGACGTTCATTCATATTATGCTTATCTCCCGGCAATCTTCATTTACAAGGACATAGAACTGGATGATAGTGACTATAGCGATGGCCAGGGTTATTATTTATTCTGGCCGGGCGAGTTGGAAAATGGAGAGAAGATCATAAAGACCACAATGGGTGTTGCCTGGTTATATGCACCCTTTTTCTTCCTTAGCCATGCTTATGCCACCATTTCGGATCACGAGGCAAATGGTTGGTCGCCTCCTTACAAGATAGGTTTGTTGATCGCTGCCTTGTTCTATTTGACAATAGGCCTTTTGGTGATCAGGAAAATTCTTGAGAGGCTTGGTTTCAATGACATTACGATAGCTCTAACGATCTTGTTGCTCGGTACCGGAACGAACCTCTTTTTCTACTCTTCGCACTCCGGGAGTATGTCTCATGTCTTTTCGTTCTTCCTGATCACCCTTTTCATTCATAAGACGATCCATTGGTACGAAAGGAGATCGTGGTCCGATACTATTTCCATTGGATTGTTGATCGGCCTGATCTCGCTGATCAGGCCAACGAATGCCCTGATCATCGTGTTCTTTGCTCTATATGGGATCTCAAGCCCTGCCATGATATGGAGGAGGGTTGAAATGTACTGGTCCAGATGGCCGGAAATCCTTACAATGGCTTTGCTGGCTCTGTTGATCTGGCTGCCTCAATTGTACTATTGGAACTACATCACCGGTTCATATTTGTTCAATTCATATATGGGCGAGCGGTTCTATTTTGATCGGCCCAAGATCACGGAAGGTCTCTTCGGTTTTCGTAAGGGTTGGTTCATCTATACGCCGATAATGGCTTTGGCCACGATAGGTCTTGTTTTCCTGAGAAAGAACCTTGAACACTTGCGGATCGCCATTGTGACATTCCTTGTCCTGTTGATATATATCACTTTCTCGTGGTGGTGCTGGTGGTATGGTGGCTCTTTTGGCCAGAGAAGCATGGTGGATTTCTATTCTTTGATGAGCATTCCGCTTGCTGCATTCATTGGACGGATCATGCTTAAACCTGTTCTGATGATCGTCGCTTTTCCGATCATGGCATTCCTGATATGGTTGAATGTTTTTCAGACGTATCAGTACGAAGTGGGCGCCATCCACCATGATGCAATGACGTTCAAAGCATACATCGGAACATTCGGCTCCATGGAGCCATTAACTGGTTCCGAGCCCTTTTTGAACTATCCCGATTACGAAGCTGCGAAAAAAGGGATCGCACGATGACAGAAGCAGCCGATCGCACAGGATCCATCTCGCCCGCATGGTGGTGGGTGGCCCTCGCTTCTGTACCGATCATCATCCGCCTGCTTTCGGTCGGTCTGCTGGAGGGTGGCGATACCATCGCGCATTACCAGATCGCCAGATTCTCCTGGCAGCATCCCACGCTCTTCGCCGATCTGTGGGGAAAACCATTGTTCACACTGCTGGCTTCTCCTTTCGCCCAGTTGGGCCACTGGGGAATGACCGTGTTCAATGCCGTGTGTTTCGTGGCGACCGCCTGGGCTGCGGATGGTATTTTGAAACGGGCCGGTACAGCCGCACGTTGGATCTTTCCGGCCGCCCTGTTGCTGGTCCCTGTTTACGGAACAATGGTGATAGCAGGAATGACAGAGATACTGTTCGGCCTGCTTTCGATCCTTGTGATCCGTTCAGCATGGAACGGCAATGCGCGCCAGGCCGCGATCATCGCATCGTTCATGCCTTTCTCGCGGCCTGAGTATGTTGCTTTCATTCCCTTCCTTGTCATTTGGATCGCATCACGCAGGCAATGGTGGTCGCTCGCATACCTGCTTACCGGTCCGGTCATCTATTCCGTGGTATCGGCTTTTGTATTCGGGGATCCTCTGTGGATGTTCAACGGTGATCCGTACACTGGTGCGAAGGACATTTACGGTAATGGGCCATGGGATCATTTCCTGGTGCATACCGATGCGATCTTCGGCACGATCGTCCATTGGTCCATTCCAGCACTTGTTGGTTCATTCTTCATTTTGAAACGGCAGGATGAGCAGGGTAGGTTGGTGAGGCTTCTTTTCCTTCTTGCGGTGCTTCCCTCCTTAAGTATTTTCATTCTACACTCCTACCTGTGGGCAGAAGGTCTGAAGGGTTCGCTGGGACTCTTCCGTGTGCTGGCCACCACAGCACCAATGCTAGTCCTGTTCACCTGTTGGGTGATCGTGTGGATCGGTGGATCGGTTTTTTCATCCAGGTATGTTCGTATTGCGATAGCGGTCATTCTCGGAACCGGACATGCGTACACCGCAGCTGTCGTATTCCTTGATCACAGGCCGTTGCCCGTTCCGCCGGATGAACAGGAACTTTTCCTTGCAGAGGTGGGCGAACGCATCAAGGAGATCAAAAGGCCAGATGCACGGGTGTCTTTCAACAGTCCGTTGATCGCCTTTTATGCGGACATCGATCCTTATTCCGAACGATCAAGAGCTATGCTGAAAGGCCGCGAGAAGGATCTTGGTCTGGTGGAAGGTGATCTGGTGATCTGGGATGCACATTTCTCGCCCAATGAAGGGAACACGCAACTTCAATGGCTGCTGGAGCATCCGGCGCTCACATTCATCGAGCAGCATCAGCCTGGAACACCGATGGTGGTGCTCGGGGGCCGCCAGTTCGAAGTGTTCATCTTCGAGCGGCGCGATGCGGACCGGTGGAGTGGATCGGTCGAGGTCCTGGATCAACGGAAGGACAGCGTAACGAATGGGATACTTCGGTCGGATCTGATCCGAACAGATGAAGGTGCCTGGCGATCCGATGGATCTGAATTCCCATTCGAGATAAGTGGGATGCCCATCCATCATGAACATGTTCCATACAGCAGGATCGAAGTGAGCGGGAACCTTGCGATGGGAGCTTCCGATCCACCATTGCTGTTCGTACTCGAGGTGCGCCGCGGCGATGAATCGATCGATTACCGGACGGTGGAACTTCGTGATGGCGCGTTTTCGGCAAGCTTCCAGATCGCACGGAACATGGCCGGGTCGACGAGCAAATTATACATCTGGAACCGCTCGGGGGATCCATTCAGTTTGAAGGATCTGCGAGTGGATGCGTTCCTGCATCGATCCGCACCGCTCTAACTGATCACGCGCCTGTCCCGGGGATCGCGGCGATCAGCTGCTTCGTATAACCGGCTGCGGGCATGTCGTAGACCTGATCGGCAAGACCAAGTTCAACGTTCCTTCCGCGTTCCAGCACAAGGATCCGATCGCAGAAATATTTCACCACTGCGAGATCGTGGCTGATGAAGATGTAGGTGAGCCCATGATCTTCCTTCAGTTCGTTCAACAGATTCAACACCTGCGCTTGAACACTTACGTCGAGCGCTGCCACGGATTCATCGCAAATGATCAACCTTGGTTCCAATGCGATGGCACGCGCGATCACTATCCGCTGGCGCTGGCCACCACTGAACTGGTGCGGAAAGCGATCGAAGTGGGCGGCTTCCAGGCCGACCTGTTCGAGCAGTTCCTTTACCCGGCTACGACGTAGATCGTCGTTATCGCGCAGACCGTGTACGCGCATCGCTTCGGTGATCGCCGCGCCGATCGTCAGGCGCGGGTTGAGGGATGAATATGGGTCCTGGAAGATGATCTGCAATTCACGCCGCAGCCGCCGCATGTGGTCGCTGTCGAGGTGCGCCAGGTCCACCGCGGCCTCATTGCCTTTCGCGTGATACAGGATCTGGCCTTCACCCGGTTCTATCAATCGCAGGATCGTCCGGCCAAGTGTGGTTTTTCCACTGCCACTACCACCAACAATGCCAAGTGTTTCGCCGGGATGGACGTTGAAGGAGATGTCGTGAAGGACCCTGGTGCTCGATGCGGTTCCATTGGTCGTTCCGTGCTGTCTGTTGAAGCTCTTTTCCAATCCGCATACGCGAAGCAGCGGAGGTGTTCTCAGGAGATCCTCCACGTGCTGGCGTCTTGATCCTGACGAGATCGTCCCGATCGGAAGATCGGTCCCAACGGCAGCCCGTTCCATCACTTCATCGATCGTGGGCAGCCTTTTAGGATGCCGGGTGGGATCGGGCCGGCAGGCGATCAAGCCCTTCGTGTAGGGATGTTGCGGCCGATCGAACAATTCGATCACAGGCGCATTCTCGACCACCTTCCCCTTGTGCATCACCAGGGCGCGATCGGCGATCTCGCGAACCACACCCAGATCATGTGTAATGAAGATCATGGCCATGGCGCGTTCCTTCTGGATCCGCTTCAACAGGTCGATCACTTCTCGCTGCACGAGCACATCAAGAGCTGTGGTGGGTTCATCGCAGATCAGGATCCGTGGCGAACAGCTCAGGGCCATGGCGATCACGACGCGCTGCTTCTGCCCACCGCTCAACTGATGCGGATAGCGATCATGGATCTCTTTCGGATCGGGAAGAAGCACTTCCTCGAAAAGTTCGATCGTGCGTTCGCGGGCCGACTTGCGGTTCATTCCCATGTGCAGCCGGAGCGATTCGCCCACCTGCTCTCCTACGGTGTACACCGGATCGAGCGAGGTCATCGGCTCCTGGAATACCATGGCGAATTCCTTTCCTCGCAGCGGCCTGAATTCATCCTCTTCAAGATCAAGGATGTTCCGCCCCTGATAGCGTATCGACCCCGTGATCTCCGATGATCGTTGATCCAGGAGCCGCATCAATGCCAGGGATGTCACGCTCTTGCCCGATCCGCTGGCGCCCACAAGACCCAGGCATTCGCCTTCGGCCAGCGAGAACGCTACCTCATCAACCACCACGTTCGATCCAAAGCGGACCGTGAGATCCTTCACTTCGAGCAAAGGTGCTACAGCGTTCATCAGATCGTGGTGATGTGTTCCGAAGGGATCGGTTCGCGCCCCGTTAGACGCAGATAGACCTGCGCGGTGGCGATGACATCCTTTCTACAATACATCGCGATCCGGTCCAGATCGCGATCGACGTGGTAGACGCGTGCCACATCGGCACCGGAGATGTCATCCTTTGGTGTGGGAACGCCAAGTATGTGGGCGAGCAACGAAAGTGAAGTGAACGCCTTGCGATCGCCGAAGCACCAGAGCGACATGGTATCGATGTGGCAAACTTCCCACGGTTTCGATCCCGAATTATCGAGCAAACGGGGCAGACGCACGCGCTGCACGATGCAACGCCGTGCGATGTATGGCAGATCGAATTCCTTGATGTTATGGCCGCAAAGCCAGTGCTCATCCGTATTGTAATACTGTTGAAGAAGATCGGTGAATTGCTGGAGCAATAGCTGTTCATCATCCCCTTGGAACGAAGTGACCCGCATTCGCGATCCCTCCCGATCCGCGGAGATGTATGCCGCCCCGATGCAGATGATCTTTCCGAACTCCGCTAGAATGCCCGCACGATCGGCATAGATCTGTTGCACGGATCGTTCGGTACGCTCCTGTTCCCAACGCGTTTTGTCGCTGAACAGACGCGCGGTGACCGGATCGAGGTCCTCCCAGTTCCAATGCTGCGGCACGGTCTCGATGTCCAGGAAAAGGATCTTCCCGATATCTCGTACTTGCTCTGCGCGCATGGTTCCCGATCACTTACTTGTGTGATCGGTGGAAAGGTAGCAAGGGCACGATCCAGATCGTGATCGGTCAGCTGCTGATCATCACACCCCGTTTGTTCATCAGCGGAAGCGTGGTGAAATTCTCTTCCTGGATACTTTCCGGAAGGAAGATGTATTTCTTGTCGTGAAGATCCTTCCCGATGAAGTAACTGAGCCAGTATTGGTTGTTCAGCGGAAAGACTTCTTCAATGATCCGTTCGATCCTGGCCCAGCTCTTCGGGCCAAGCACTTCGAGGAAATGGCGCATTTCGCTGGTGTTACGCTTTTCACCTTCGATCGAACCATATCCGCGTGATCGCACGAGCACGTTCTCCAGCGCGATCTCCTGTTCGTTGATCAGGTAGACGTACCAGGCATCCTCACCGGTCTCGTCCTGCTCGGGCACCACGGCCATCGCCACTCCTTCCACCTTCGGCGCGTGAATGTCGCGTATCATGATGTTCCGGCTGCAATATGCGGGCCACCAGCGCGGCCGTCAGCGAGTTCACGCCCGATCCGGATCCATTCGAATACATCGGTCGGGTGGCCTTCCCGGTTCACCTCTTCGCGCTTCATTCCCGTGCGAACGATCACCAGATCATCATGCGGTATCACGATCACATACTGGCCATGGATCCCACGCGCGTAATGGATCGGCCTTCCATCGATCTCCGCAAGCCACCAGAAGTATCCGTACCGATCGTTCGGTCTTCCTTGATCGAGCAGATCTGCAGCCGTGATCGAGCTTTTCCAGAAATCGATCGGAATGATCTCTTCGCCTTTCCATTTGCCGCTGTCCAGATATAGCTGGCCGATCCGCGCGAAATCGCGACTCGATGCATAAAGACAGCAGAAGGCTTTCAGATCACCATCCGCGCGATCTTTTCCCCAGTACGCCGTTGTTTCAGCGCCGAGTTTGTTCCAGATCTTTTCCTGTACAAGCTGATCCAGATCCGCGTTGTATGCGGCTTCCAGCACTTCGGCCATGATCTGCGTGGTGCCGCTGGTATAATCGAATTCGATCCCCGGATCAGTGCGGCACGGTTGATCGAAACTCAATTCGCGCACATTGCGCCCGTAATATCCTTTCGCATTATCGCTGAACGGATCGGCGCCGCTCTCGCTCCAATCCATGCCGCTGCTCATGGTCAGCAGGTGTTCCAGCATGATCTTCGATCGGCACCCATCTGCGAATTCCGGGAGGAACTCACCGGCCTTCTGATCAAGCTCCTTTATCACACCTTCCTTCAACGCAATGCCTGTAAGCAAACTGATATAGCTCTTAGCCACGCTGAACGAATTCAACACGCTGTCCTCATCCCAGCCGTTCCAATACTTCTCGAAGATCAAACTGTCATGTTGGATCACGAGGAAACCAACGCTGAACAGATCGGTCAATTTTTTTTCATCCGCTTCCTTCAATTGAAGTTCGCCATAGCGCGATCCCTTCGGCCACGGCTGTGGATCGGTAGCGGCGATCGTTGC
The DNA here is from genome assembly GCA_023418095.1 of Bacteroidota bacterium. Classification (GTDB taxonomy): domain Bacteria; phylum Bacteroidota; class Bacteroidia; order Flavobacteriales_F; family PHOS-HE28; genus PHOS-HE28. The sequence continues at coordinate 23,640 of JAEZDL010000078.1, read as the reverse complement.
GAACGGAAAGAAGTTAAGATCATCGATCTCGGGCGAGCTGCGGCCGATCAGGTAGGTGTAGCGCACGCCGCGCACCAGGTGTTCATTGCCGGTGATGTATGAAAGCACGATCAATATCCCGATCAGCAGGATCAGGCCAAGCAGGAATTTCAGGATCGCACGCATGCTTCAATTGTTGAACGAAGTAAATGCGTGATCGTTACGATCGCAGATCTGTCATCAAGATGGATGAACAACCTGTTGTGCGCCGATCAGCCGATCATCTCCACATCGAACAGATCCGCCAGTTCAAGCTTCAGTCTTTTCTTCACTTCATCCATGTCCAGCAGGCCGCCAAGTTCCTTTGCCATGCAGGTAACGCCCTTGTCCGCGATGCCGCAGGGAACGATGTTCTCGAAGTATGAAAGATCCGTGTTCACGTTGAATGCGAAGCCATGCATCGTTACCCAACGGCTCGCGCGGATGCCGAATGCACAGATCTTTCTTGCTTTGATCGGGTCTTCCGGATCGAGCCAGACGCCGGTTAGGCCATCGATCCGGCCCGCTTTGATCTGGTAGGCTTCGAGTGTGCCGATCACGGCTTCCTCCAAGGTTCGGAGAAAACGGTGGATGTCTGTGAAATGATGATCGAGATCGAAGATCGGATAACCCACGATCTGCCCTGGTCCATGGTAGGTTATGTCGCCGCCGCGATCGATCGGGAAGAACTGCACACCCTTCTGCTTCAGCCCCTCTTCGTTGAGCAATAGGTGTTGCTGTTTCCCGCTCTTGCCAAGGGTGTAGACATGCGGATGCTCGCAGAAGAGAAGATGATCCTCGGTCTGGACCTGCTGATCTTCCGGCAGGGATCGGTTCGCGATCTTCCGATCGATCGTCTTCTGGAAAAGATCCTTCTGCAGATCCCACGCTTGTGAATAGTCGATCAGCCCAAGGTCCTGGAAATGCACTTTACGCATGGAGAGACGCAAAGTTCGGGAATGAACACCGCAAAGACGCTAAGAACGCAGAGCTGTTTACGCTTCCGGCAGACCGAGAACGATCCTTTTCACACCATCCCTGAGACGGGGTACGTTGAAGTTGATCAGCAGGCCAAGTTTTTTGTTCACCAATTTCAGGTATGTAAGCACTTGCGCGAGATGAACATCATGCAAAGCGTCGACCGCCTTCACCTCAACAACGACCTTATGATCAACCCAGATATCCAAGCGAAATCCTAGATCCATCGGTTGACCCTTGTAATTGACAGGCAGAGGATGTTGTACCCTGATATTCAATCCTGCTTCGATCAATTCAAACGCGAGGCAATGCTGGTAAATGCTTTCAAGCAGCCCAGGTCCGAGTTCGCGATGGACTTCAATTGCGCGGCCAATAATGAGATGCGATAGCTCATTCTCGCTCATCGTCCCTTTGCGCCCTGCGCGCCTTTGCGGTTCCTTGCTTTAGTTCACCTTTCGCTCATCGTCCCTTTGCGGTCTTTGCGCCTTTGCGGTCCTTGCTCTACTTCACCTCCGCCAGCTTCCCCTTCAACATGTTGATCACTTCGATCTCCGTGGGGTCCACTTCCTTGGCTTCGGCCCAATAGAGGCTGATCCAATCGCCGAGGTTGATCAGGTACAATTGGCGCGCGAATGCTGTATCTCCCTTGCTCCAGATCTCGTGGATATGTGGGGTGTATTTCTGGAAGATCCCTTTGTTGATCTCCATCCGCATCTGCGTGCGCTCGTGATCCTCTTTGTGGCGGAAGATCACCACGGCGATATCTTCCTTTCCACCGGCCCAGCCCACGAGTTCGTTGTGGTTCATCTCGGGGATCGCGTGGTGCCAGCACAACTCCTTGCTGTTCTCGTTCACCTGCTGCCGGAAACGGATCGCAACTGCTTCCGTATTCGCTTCGCTGTAGATCACCAACCGCTTGCCCACCAGCTTTTCGGTAAGTTTCTTGGCGGCTTTTTTGATCGCCTCCTTTTCATCTTCGAGCATCGCTGCGGCGGTCTTTACCGCACCTTCGAAACCATCGCCAATGATGCCGAAATGATGCAGCACGAAGAATTGTTGCACAAGTGAATAAGCGAGCATCGTGCGCGGAGGATTTCCACCGGGGATCACGATATGATCGAGACCTTTGCTCTTCGCGGTTTCCAGCATGGCGCCGCCGCTCGTGATCACGACAACACGCGCGCCTTTTCCCAACGCCTGATCCATCGCGGCGATCGTTTCCTCGGTGTTACCACTATAGCTGCAGGCGATCACCAGGCTTTTATGGTTCACATAGCCGGGCAGGTAATAATTGTTGTAGGTCTCGATCGGGCATTTCGCTTCCTTGTGCACAAGCTGCGCGGCGATCTTGCCACCGATCCCGCTTCCGCCCAGGCCCGTCACTACTACGTTGGAATAAGGTCCGCCGGGAGCCTTCAATTGTGCCTTGCGTCCGATCTCGAGCGCTTCCTTCAGTTGCCGCGGAAAAGATTCGATAAGTTGTTTCATTACTTGAAAGTGTGGGGGAGCAAAATTAGGGTGGTGCGTAGGCGAAAGGAAAACGGTTCGGCCGATCGAACGAAAGTATCTTCGCCACTCTTTTCAAGGATCGTACATGTCCACCCATCTTTCCGATCAGGAAATAATTCGCCGCGAGGCATTGCAGAAATTACGCGATCTGGGGATCGAGCCTTTTCCGGCTGAAGGATACAAGGTGACCTCCAGCGCGAAGGACATCAAGGAGGCCTGGACCGATCCTCCGCCACATCCCGAGGGGCTTTCCGACTCGCCCGAAACGGAAAAAGCACCCACGCCGATCGTATCGATCGCCGGCCGGATCATGAGCATCCGCCTGATGGGCAAGGCGAGTTTCGCGGTGTTGCGCGATCATACCGGCGACATACAGATCTACATCGCGCGGGATGAGATCGCTCCGGGCGAGGACAAGACGATGTACGATCAGGTGTGGAAACACCTGCTCCATCTCGGTGACCATATCGGCGTGGAAGGATTCGTGTTCAAGACGCGCATGGGTGAGATCACGCTTCATGTGAAGAAGCTCACTGTCTTATCCAAATCACTGCGGCCATTGCCGGTGGTGAAGACCGACGAAGAAGGCAATGTGCATGATGCGTTCACAGATCCGGAATTGCGCTACCGCATGCGTTATGTGGACCTGATCGTGAATCCGCAGGTGAAGGAGACCTTCCTGAAACGTACGCGAGTCTTCGACGCGATGCGACAAGAATTCCAGAAGGCCGGTTACATCGAGGTGGATACGCCCGTGCTACAGGCGATCCCGGGTGGCGCTGCAGCGCGGCCATTCATCACGCATCATAATGCGCTGGATGTTCCGTATTACCTGCGGATCGCGAACGAGCTTTACCTGAAAAGGTTGATCGTCGGTGGATTCGATGGCGTGTTCGAGTTCAGCAGGAACTTCCGCAACGAAGGCATGGATCGCACGCACAATCCTGAATTCACGGTAATGGAATTGTACGTGGCGTACAAGGATTACAAGTGGATGATGGATTTCATCGAAGGCGTATTCACTTCAGTTGCCACCGCCGCGAACGGATCGCCGATCTCGAAATTCCAGGGACACGAGATCAGCTTCAAGGCGCCGTTCAAGCGGATCAGCATGATCGGTGCCATCAAGGAGAAGACCGGAGTTGATGTGATGGAAATGGATGAACGCGCGTTGGGTGAGCTTTGCCTGAAGCACCAGATCCCGATCACAGCTGCGATGGGAAAAGGCAAGCTGATCGATGAGCTGTTCAGTGAACTGGTGCAGCCTGAATTGATCCAGCCGACCTTCGTGATCGATTTTCCCACCGAAATGAGCCCGCTCTGCAAGAAGCATCGGGAAGATCAAAGGCTTACAGAAAGGTTCGAGCTTTTCATCGCTGGTTTCGAAGTCGCGAACGCGTACAGTGAATTGAACGATCCGATCGATCAACGCGAACGTTTTGAGGAACAACTGAAGCTGCAGGAACGTGGCGACGATGAAGCGATGTTCATCGATCAGGATTTCCTGCGCGCCTTGGAATACGGCATGCCGCCCACATCGGGGATCGGTATCGGGATGGATCGGCTGGTGATGCTGCTCACGGATAATCCCGCGATACAGGAAGTTCTTCTCTTCCCGCAGATGCGGCCGGAGAAATTCGAGCAGTGATCAACGATCGTACTTGCCGAAGTCGATCGTATTGGATCGCTTGAAAAAGCGCGTAAGGTCCAGCCCGAAATACCGGAGTGCGGCGAGAAGCACCATCATCGCCGTGGCTTCATCAAGATTCCCGATGATCGGCAGATTGTCCGGAAGCAATTCGAAGATCCCGAGCGTCGGATTCAGCAGATAGATCAATGAAATGATCCCGGCCAGGGCGACAAGCACACTTTTCATTCAGTGAAGTTCGCAACGGGAGCTGAAAAATTTGCGATCGGCCACCTTGGTATCTTCGCGGCACAATGAATGCGAACAGTTCTGCTCCGATCCTGGGCCTTTTATTACCGATCGCTCTCTGCGCACAAGAACCTGATACGCTTGCGCTGCAAAGGATGCAGGCCGATGTGCGCTATCTCGCCAGCGCGGAATTGGAGGGTCGTGAGGCCGGCACTGAAGGAGAAAAGCTCGCCGCCGATCACATCGCTGCAGCGTTCCGGACATTGGGGGCGAAACCCGCAGGCACGGACGGAAGTTATCGGCAACCGTTCACGTTCAACGCGCAGCCGATCGTGCGCCCCGCGACCGAATTGCAGCTCGGACGGAAGAAGCTGAAGCTCGGCGAGGAATTCCATCCGATCTCTTCATCCGGCAGTGGGTTGGCGCGTGGCAAGATCCAGCGGATTGGTTACGGCATCCAGGCTCCGGATCTGCAACACGATGATCTGAAGGATGTGGATCTGAAAGGAAAGATCGCGGCGATCTCGATCAGTTCGCCGGATGGCATTCATCCGCACAGCAAGTTCCTCGCACATCATGATCTTCGTTCACGCGCAGAAAAAGCTGCGGCCGTGGGTGCATCAGCCGTGCTCTTCTACAACGACGATCCGGCAGCGCCAGCACCATCCGATCGGCTTTCAGCCCAAGGAGTTCCGCTTTCGATCCCGGTCATCTTTCTGATGGGCGAACTTCATCAGGAACTTCTTGCGGACGGAAATCCATGTGTGTTGAACGTGGATATCCTCCGCGAACAGCGTACCGCGTACAATGTGGCCGCAATGATCGATGGGCCTGGTGAGAACGTGATCGTTATCGGTGCGCATTTCGATCACCTCGGCTGGGGCGATGATGGCTCGTTGCACCGCGGCGAAAAGGCGATCCATCATGGTGCAGATGACAACGCGAGCGGTGTTGCGGTGATGCTGCAGCTGGCTCGCGATCTTCAAGCTTCATCGGTGAAAGCCAACGATCATCTCTTCATCGCCTTCAGCGGAGAGGAGAAAGGTCTTTTTGGATCGAACCACTGGACAAAAGATCCCACGATCCCGATCGAGAAGTTGAACTACATGATCAACATGGACATGGTCGGCCGATTGGACAGTACTCACAATCTCGGTATCAACGGGGTCGGCACTTCGCCGGCGTGGAGTGTGATCGACAGCATCACCGCGGGCGATCTGAACGTGAAGAAGAACACAAGTGGGATCGGTCCCAGCGATCACACCAGCTTCTACCTGAAGGAGGTGCCCGCGATCCATTACTTCACCGGAACCCATCCTGATTATCATAAGCCGAGCGATACCGAGGAGAAGATCAACTACGATGGCATGTTGCGTGTGAGGGCGCACATCCTTGGTTTGATGGATGCGCTGGACGGTCGCGGAAAGCTTCCGTTCACAAAAACGCAGGAGGAGAACGCTGAGGCCGTACCGCGCTTCAAGGTGACGCTTGGCGTGGTACCCGATTACATGTTCGATGGCAAGGGAATGCGGATCGATGGTGTTTCCGATGGAAAACCGGCCGCCGTGGCAGGGCTAAAAGCAGGTGATGTCGTGATCCGGCTTGGAGATATCGAGGTGAGCGATATGATGACCTACATGAAAGCGCTGAGCATGTTCGAGAAAGGCAGTACGACAACGATCGTCGTAATGCGAGGTGAGGAGCGGATCGAGAAGCAGATCACTTTCCAATGAACAACAGGATCGCGGTGATCGGCGGCGGCAGCTGGGGAACTGCCTTGGTGAAATTGCTTTCCAGCAATTCCGATCGTGTCGGTTGGTGGATCCGCAGGAAGGAAACGATCGAGCACATCAGGAAATATGGCCACAATCCCGATTACATCAGTGCTGCGCAATTCGATGTGGATCGTTTGGCGATCGATGATGACATCCATCGCGTGGTGCGCGAGAGTGATGTTCTCGTGATCGCTGTTCCCAGCGCGTTTCTCAAGGCGACCATCGATCTTCTCGATCCATCGGAGCTTGCCGGAAAGAAGATCTTCAGTGCGGTGAAGGGGATCATTCCAGAGACCAACCAGATCGTGGGAGAATTCCTTTTCCAGCATTGTGGCGTGGAGCCGGAGGATTTCGGGGTGATCTGCGGGCCATGCCATGCGGAGGAGGTCGCCATGGAACGCTTGAGCTATCTCACGATCGCGAGCCAGGATCAGCGATCGGCGGCGTTCATGGGCAGGGCGCTCAACGGCCGCTTCATGAAGACCACCTTGAGCGATGACATCTACGGCACTGAATACGCAGCGATCCTGAAGAACGTGATCGCGGTCGCGGCAGGGATAAGCGTTGGTCTTGGTTACGGCGATAACTTTCGTGCGGTGCTCGTAAGCCGCGCGATCCAGGAGATCGATCGGTTCGTTGAAGCGGTGCATCCCATCGATCGCGACATAAATGAACCGGCGTATCTCGGCGATCTGCTGGTAACGGCTTATTCCACCTTCAGCCGCAACCGGGAATTCGGCAACATGATCGGAAAAGGATACAGCGTTCGCGCAGCGCAACTGGAAATGAACATGGTTGCTGAAGGATATTACGCGGTGAAGTGTGTGCACGAGATCAACAAGGAACTGAAGGTCGACATGCCGATCAGTGAAGCAACGTACCGCATGCTCTACGAACGCATGGCACCAGCGATGGAGATGCGGTTGTTGAGCGATAAACTGGCGTGATGTCGTTGTTGCGTTTTCATTGGGATTTTTTCGGGCCGGATGCGAAGCACACCGCTGAACATTTCCTTGAGAAGATCGATGCGTTCTGCGATAGGGAAGGCATACGCGATTACAAGCATTGGGTACGCGAGCAGCAGTTGCGATCCATCGCGATCCTGGAATGCGACGAGAAACATCTTGTGACCGTTCGCGATAAACTCCGGCCGAAGCGCGGTGAGCGCGTGGTCGAGGAGTGATCAGGCCGCGAGGATGAAGTCCTCGCCTTCGAACAGGCCGATCGAATTGAAATAAGCTGCGATCCGATCGCCTGTGCCGCGTTGCGAAATGAAGGAAACGATGAACGCTTCCCCCTTCGGGGGAAGTTGATCGTGCTCGATGAAGCGATAGCACGGTACTTCACGAAACCGTACATCGGTGAACGCATGGATGCGGATCCCTTCATTCTCCAGCAATGCCGCGCGTTCCCTGCACATCGTGCTCGTTCCAGCGATGATCAGATCTCTTCCATTCAGGATCTGATCCAGCCATTTCGCCAGCCATTTCACCTTCGTCCGGTAGAAACTGTGAACGCTGTAGTTCGGATGGTTCCGGCTGAGCCTATCAGCGTGATCGTTCCAGATCAACAGTTCCTCCGGCAGCTTCGCGAAGCGCACACCTGCATCCATCCAGCGCAGCCACAACTCATGATCTTCAGGAAGTGGATCGGTGGAATAACCTCCGAATTCCGCGATCAAACTTTTGCGGAACATCACGGTGGGATGCGCGAGCGGCACATCGATGAAGCGCTTGATGAAATGATCCCCGGTTGAAAGGATCTTGTTCTGCCATTGAACGAACCATTGCATTCCGCTGTTCTTATTCACCGTAGATCGGAATTGCGTGCGAGTGCCCAACACGCCGATGTCCGGGTTCCGATCCATGAAGGCGACCTGCTTTTCGATCCGGTCGGGAAGGGAAATATCATCGGCATCCATGCGCGCGATCAGATCTCCTTTGGCATGAAGCAACCCAGTGTTCAATGCGAATGCGATCCCGATCCGCGGTTCTTCCACGGATCGGAGGCGATGATCTCTTCTAATCCATTCCTTCATGATCGCCCGGCTTTCATCGGTGGAAGCATTGTCGATCAGGATCAACTCCAGATCGGCGAAGCTCTGGCGTATCATGCTTTCGATCGCTGCCTCGATCGTGGAAGCCGCATTGTGATAAGGCATCAATACGGAAACTCGCGGCAATCCCATTCGATCGCGAAACTATTCGATCGAAGTGCGGCCTGACTTAGCTTGCGACACTTTCAACGCAGCATGCAATTCACAGCGCAACAGATCGCAGAACTACTCGGCGGCACGATCGAAGGCGACGGCAACGTGGCGATCACCAGACTTTCAAAGATCGAGGAAGGTGGGCCGGGATCACTTTCATTCCTTGCAAATCCAGCATACACGCAATACATCTATACCACCACCGCTTCGCTGGTGATCGTGAACAATGATTTCGTGGCAACCGCGCCGATCGCGGCCAGCCTGCTTCGCGTGGAGAGCGCGGAGAAAGCTTTTGCAAAGTTGCTTGGTGTCTACAACACGCTGAAGAACGATAAGAAAGGGATCTCGCCAAAAGCGGAGATCAGCGAAAGTGCAACGATCGGAAGCGATTGCTACATCGGCGCTTTGGCGTTCATTGGCGACAACGCACGGATCGGGAATAACGTGAAGATCCACCCGCAGGCGTACATCGGTGACAATGTTTCGATCGGTGATGACACCACCATTTTCGCCGGTGTGAAGATCTACGCGGATTGCGTGATCGGGGCGCGTTGCATCATCCATAGTGGCACCGTGATGGGAAGCGATGGGTTCCGTTTCGCGACCGGGCCTGGTGGCGGTGAAAAGATCCCGCAGATCGGAAATGTGGTGATCGAGGATGATGTGGAGATCGGTGCGAATTGCGCGATCGATCGCGCGACGTTGGGAAGTACGATCCTGCGCAAAGGAGTGAAGTTCGATAACCTGATCCACATCGCACACAACGTGGAGATCGGGGAGAACACGTACATCGCCGCAGCGAACGTGATCGCGGGATCCACCAAGGTCGGCAGGAATTGCATGTTCAGCGGCCAGGTCGGCATCGTGGGCCATCTGAAGATCGCGGACAACACGATACTTGCGGCGGGCGCTGGCGTGAGCAAGAGCATCACCAAACCCGGCGAAGCCTACATGGGCGGACCAGCCTTCGAGATCTCAAAATACAAAAAGGCATACATCCACTTCCGCAACCTGGATGGGATCGTTCAGCGTTTGAAGAAGCTGGAAGCGTCTATCGAAAAAGGAAGCGGTTCGGAATGAGCGATCAACCCAGCCGCTTGGCCACCTCGTTCCAGTTCACCACGTTCCACCAATTGTTGATGTACTCGTCGCGCTTGTTCTGGTATTTGAGGTAATAGGCGTGTTCCCAAACATCGAGGCCCAGCAAGGGCTTTCCGCGGAATTCGCTCACGTCCATCAACGGATTGTCCTGGTTCGGCGTGGAGCCGATCTCCAGCTTGCCATCGCGATCCACCAGCCAGGCCCAGCCGCTTCCAAAGCGGCCCTTTGCCGCGTTGGCGAATTCCTCCTTGAACTTTTCAAGGGAACCGAAACCGCCATTGATCGCATCGAGCACTTTTCCTTCTGGCTTCGCCGATCCAGCGGGGGCCATCACCTGCCAGAAGAAATTGTGGTTCCACGTTCCGCCGCCGTTGTTACGCGCGGTCTCGCTCAGTTTTCCGATCCGTGAGAAGAATTCTTCCTCAGTGGAAGCATTGATCCTCTCTTCTTCGATCGCTGCTTTCAACTTGCTTTCGTAACCCGCGTGATGCTTGGTGTAGTGCAACTCCATCGTACGCGCATCGATATGCGGTTCCAATGCATTATACGCATAGGGAAGTTCGATCCGTGAAAGTGCGAATGCGGCAGCAGGCACCGATCCAGTGGATGTGGTGTCCGCATCGTTCCCTGTGGTTTCCGTGGCCGTCGTGGTCTCCGCGCATGAACTGGCCTGCAGAACGAGGGGGCCGAGGAAGAATGTGCCGAAGGCGGCCTTTACTGAATTGGAGAGGAATTTTTTTCGATCGATCTGATCCATGATATGATGGGATGAAGCGTGAAGATAAGGTCGATCAGAAACGATCGCCTGGATCTAATGGAAGCTTACCAGGAGCTGGCCTTTTTCAACAGCCTTTCCTTTTTCCGCAGGCAAGGCGCTCACCACGGCATCAGCCGGTGCCTTGATCACGTTCTCCATCTTCATCGCTTCCAGCACCAGCAAGGCATCACCTTTCTTCACCGTTTCCCCCACCTTTACGATCACATTGATCACAAGACCGGGCATCGGCGCCTTTATCTCGCTCACTTTCGCTGCAGCGCTGTCGAAGCCCATGGTGCGCATCATGCGCGCCTGTTCGTCCTGCAGTCTTACTGAATAGTTCCTTCCCCCGATCCGCATGCGAACGATGCCGTTCTCCTTGTCTTCCTTCAGGATGAGGATGCGATGGCTGCGGCCTTCGCGTATCAGGCTGAATTGCGAAGGTCCCGATGCCTTCAGATCCGGATCTTCTTCACCCGGGATCGACCAGGCCGAGGAAGGTCTGGAGCGTTCGAGTATGATCTCTTCGGTGCGATCGTTCACGCGGGCGAACAGCTTTCTGGCCATGTCGCGAAGGTAATTCTCTGTTACAGGATCGCAGGTGTGAAAAGATCTCCACGATACGTGGAAGTTCCTCCCGGCCGAACGTTCCGTCAAACCACTTGTTCCAATATCAACGGCCCATCACTTGAACGGTCCGCAACTTGAGCGATGCTCGGCTCGATCGAACTTAAAAAACCCATTCAAATGAAAAGATCGTTACTCTTTGCAACCTCCATTCTTGTAGCCGGATCGATGTGCGCTCAGACCATCATCGTGGCCGAGGACTTTGAAAGCTATACAGCCGGTGAGCCGCTAACCCAGTCCGCCGGAGCACCCTGGTCCACCTGGAGCGGTACCGCCGGCGGATCGGAAGATCCCCTGATCTCCACCGACCAGGCATCTTCAGGCAGTAACAGTGTTGAATTCGAAGGCACGGCCGCCGGCGGTCCGTTCGATGTGGTATTGCAACTCGGCGATCGCACCACGGGATCCTACGGCATGGGTTGGAGCATGTACGTAACACCGGGGAACGGTGCCTATTTCAACATTCAGAAGACCGAAACACCGGGCACCGAGTGGGGCCTGGACGTGAATTTCCTGGCCGATGGCACTTTTGAGATGATCGCCGATGACCAGACCACCACGGGAACATATCCGCAGGGCGAATGGTTCGAAGTGGGCATGATCATCGATCTGGACGGCGGCACGGGCACGCTTTCGATCGCCGATGGAACCCCAATGACATGGGATTATGCCACCCAGGTCACCGGTGGCGCAGGCATGAACCAGTTGGGTGGCGTGAATTTCTTCGCTTACGCAGGTGGAACGGATGTACCGCATTTCTACATCGATGATGTGGCCGTGGTGGATCTGACGCCAGTGTCAGTTGGCGAGAACAACGCCGGAAGTATTTCGATCCATCCCAATCCTGTGAAGGATGTTCTCACGATCGAGATGCCTTCTGCTTCGGGCAACGCAGTGGTTTCCCTGGTGGATCTTACCGGCCGCACGGTAAGTGAAGGCCGTTCGTTCTTGCAACAGGGTGCGACTTCGCGCACGCAGATCGATATGAGCGGAATGCCGGCCGGTGTTTACCTGGTGCGTATCCAGGATGGATCGGCGGGATCGGTACACCGCGTGGTCCGCAACTGAAATTCCGGATAGTGAAAAGAGAAGCCCCGGCGGATGCGCCAGGGCTTCTCTTTTCACTATCGGTGTGATCATTTGTCCTGCCGGGCATACTGCACCTCACATTCCACCCGCACTTCATCGCTCACGAGCACACCGCCGGTCTCCAGCATGGCGTTCCAGTTCAAGCCGTAGTCCTTGCGGTTGATCTTTCCACGAACCACCAGACCTGCCTTCATGTTGCCCCATGGGTCCTTGTTCACGCCGTTCCATTCCATGTCGAGGGTGATCGGCCTGGTAACGCCACGGATCGTAAGGTCGCCCTTCACCTTCCATTCGTTATCGCCCGCGTTCTCGATGCTCGTAGCCTTGAAGGTGAGCTTCGGATGATTCTCCACATCGAAGAAATCCGCGCTGCGCAAGTGGTTGTCCCGATCGGCGGAGCCGGTATGGATCGATGCGGTATCGGCTTCGAAGAAGACCTTGGCCGTGGAAAGGTCCTCACCGGTCATTTCCACTTCCGATCGGAATTTGTCGAAAGTGCCTGTAACGGTGCTGATCATCATGTGCCGCACCTTGAATTGGATCTGGCTGTGCGCGGGATCGATCGCCCACGTGGTCCCTTGTTTTACTGCTGCTTCATTCATGTTCGTATGGTTCTGATGGTTCTTTAAAAGCCTTTCACTTTTTTGTCGAAGGATACAAAGATACAAATATTTTCCATGGAAAATATCATCCGAGTAAATTCCTTTTGATCCTTGCTCGGAAGGGTAGTTCGAACCGTTCAAACATGGAACGTTCCACTCGTCACGATCATTGGTGTTCGCAGTAACTCCAAGCGTTCGATCCCCGTCCAATGGACAAACCCACACACCGATGAACACCAACATCACACGTTCGATCGCCATCATGGCCACCGTATTCACGCTTGCCACCGCGTTCGCTGCGGAGCCCGTGAAGGTGTATTCCAACCTCTCGAAGAAGGCGCAGGAAAAAATGCTCGATCGCGCACTGAGCCGCCACCTTTCCTTCCCGCTCGCGGAAAAAGGCGATATGACCGGCGAGGTATATGTGAGCTTCGCGATCGATACGGAAGGGAAGATCGCTGTGCTGGAGTGCACCTCGAAGAATGAAAAGTTGAAGGATTACGTGATCAGGAAACTTGCCCGGATCGATATCGGCGAGAATCCGACAGGCATCTGGAAGACCACGCACATGAAGATATCCTTCCAACCCGAGCGCACGTGAGCGGCCACGATGATCCACCAGAGAAGCCCCGGCCACCGGGGCTTCTCTTTTTCCAATGCATCTGTAACTATCGATCCATGTTCCCGTCATATGCATACAAACCGATCGAGATGAAAAAGTTGATGCCTTTCGCACTGATGCTGATCGCTGCCCAGGTCCTCGGCCAGACGGACAGCACCGGAACGGAAGAAGAGAGGAAAAGGATGATCAGCGTTGGCGTTTCCTCCAAGGAAGGTGGCTACGCCCGGATCGAGCAGGAAGGTGATACAACGAAGAAGAAAGATCCGTTCATCTTCGAGACGAAGCGCCGCAAATACACGATCACATCGGAACCCAAAGCCTGGGCTTCAGCCTCCGATAGCGTGGCCTCCATCATCGATCGGGCGCGAAAGGATCGCAGGCAGCAATTCACCTACTGGTCCGGGATCGATGTGGGTGTGAACACGCTCCTGGGCGATGATGGTGATGCGGACCTCTCCGGCAACGCGGAGTTCATGGAGATCGACAACCCGCGATCACGTTTCCTCGCCATCAATTTCACCGAATCGAAGCTCGAGTTCGGATCGCATCATGCAGGGCTGCTCACGGGCCTGGGCGTTGAGTTCACGAGCTATCACCTGAAGAACAACGTGCTGCTTCAGTACGACGCCGATTCGGTTTTCGCGCTCGATGTGGAACGACCTGAATTCCGCAAGAACAAGCTGCGCCAGATCGGCCTGCGCCTGCCACTGATGCTGGAGTTCAACACCAAGCGTGCGCCCCTACCCACTGAGGCCGATCTTCTCGCGGGAAAGTCCATGGACCATGATCGGAAAGGGAACGTGCACATGGCTTTCGGCGTGGTGGGCAGCTGGTATTTCGATACCATGTACAAGCAGAAATACCGCGACGACAGCGGTGAGGTGCGCAAGGATCGGGATAGCGGTGACTACCAGTTGCTGCCCTACCGCGCGGCGGCCTCGGTACGCCTGGGTTACGGTGCGCTCAACCTATTCGCCGAATATGCGCTCACCCCGCTGTTCCAGGAAGGCAAGGGACCGGAACTCACACCGTTCAACGTGGGGCTCACGATCATCGGGTTCAACTAGCTCACGCCTCCGGTCCGGTAAAGGCGATCGTGCAACAAGGGAGTTGGATCCAATGGGCCGCGGAAGGAACTCTTCCGCGGTCCTCGTTTTTCCAGCTTATGACGGATCAGGCTACTTTAGCGGCTCGCAGCACATGCTGCGCTGATAATCCAATCCCTGGACGATGGGCCGCATCTTTGAGAAACGCAAGCACAAGATCTTTGCTCGTAATGCGAAGTTGAGCAAACTCTTCACCCGCATCGGGAAGGAGATCGCCATGGCCGTGAAGGCCGGCGGGCCCAATCCCGAATCGAACTCCAGGTTGAAGATGGCGATCCAGAACGCCCGCGGCATGAACATGCCGAAGGATAATGTGGATCGTGCGATCAAGAAGGCGGCCGGTGGCGAGGAAGCGGACTACCATGAGGTGACCTATGAAGGCTATGCCCCCGGCGGCGTGGCTATTTTCGTGGATGCGGCGACCAACAACGTGAACCGTACCGTAAGCAACGTGCGCAGCTATTTCACCAAGACCGGCGGCAACCTGGGTACCAGCGGATCGCTAAGCCACGTTTTTGAACGCAAGGCCGAATTCGTGATCGAGAACGCTGCATTGAAAGGGAAGGATGCGGATGAATTCGAGATGGAAGTGATCGATGGAGGCGCCGATGATGTGGTTCGTGATGAGGAAGGATTCACCATCTACGCGCCCTTCCAGAATTTCGGGCAGATGCAACAACGGCTGGACGATCTAGGTGTGGAAGTGAAGAGCGCCGAATTGAAACGATTCCCGCTATCAACGATCCCGGCCGACATCAACACCGCACGCAACGTGTTGAAGCTGGTGGATATGCTCGATGAGGATGATGATGTGAACGCGGTGTACCACAACATGGACCTTACCGAGGAAGTGGAGGCGGAGCTCGCCGAAGGCCAGTAGCGATCAGCCGATCTTCCTGAAGCGGATGTGATAGCGGGTCCCCGATCCATCACCATCCACGGACATGCGGCCATTGAGCTGTTCCACCAGGCTCTCGATCAGCGAGACCCCCAGTGTCGATCCGTTGCCCGATCGCTTGTCCAGTGGTATGCCAACGCCATCATCGGTGTAGTGCAGATCGAATTCCCGATCGTTCACGCGGTGCAGGTCGAGGTTGATCTTTCCTTCGCGACGCCCCTTGAACGCATGTTTGAACGAGTTCGTGATCAGCTCGTTCAACAATAATCCGAGCGGCACCATGGTGTGCAGGTCGAGCTCAAGTCCATTGTCGATATTGGCCTCGTATCGGATCCGATCGCTCACATCGTTGAGCCTTACGAGCTCGGTGAAGAGTTCGTTGATGTAGAGGCTCACATCCAGTTGCGAAAGTTCATCTCCCTTATAGAGCTTTTCATGGATCAGTGCCATGGATGTCACACGGCTCTGGCTTTGATCGAACGCATGCTGCAACCGTTCATCGGCGATCGTGCCCGCCTGAAGGCGGAGCAGGCTTGCGACCACCTGGAGGTTGTTCTTTACCCGGTGGTGCATTTCCTTGATCAACAGATGGATCCTTTCATTGGCCTGCTCGATCTTCAACTTTTCCTCCTGCAGGGCCTTTGCCTGCTCGGTATCACGCAATTTGGCCGCCTTCAGGTTCTCCTTCATCCGCAGCAATGCGTTGCCGAGCACGTCCTGTGGGCTGCGCACGGTCACGTATGTATCGTAGTTGCCCTTTCCGATCGAATCCGCGCTGCTCGCCAAGGACCGTATATTATCGATCATGCCATTGAACGAAAGTGCCATCTGTCCGATCTCGTCGGCGGAATTCACGGGAACGGTGGCGCGCACATCGCCCATGGCCAGCGACCGCGCGGCGTGCGCCACCTCGTTCACCGTATTTCGGATGCCGCGCATGATCACGAAGCCCATCACGGTGACCGCTCCGACCACGCCGATCAGGGCCGCGAGCACGATGAAAAGCCTGATCCGTGCATCCTGTGAGTTGGCCGCAGTGGCCTCCTTGATCAATCCCAGGGAATGATCCTCCACCAACCGCAGTTTCTCCAACGCACCGATCGACAGTTCCCACCATTGCTGGGCCGCGATCGTGTTGCGATCGAGCGTTCGCTGCTCCTTCACCGTACCGATGATCGAGCGCATGAAATTCACGTCCGGTCCCTGGAACACGTCATGGTACGTGCTCATCACTTCCGGCGGTGCATCCCGCTCGAAAAGGAACATGTTGGTCTCGTACTGCGAGATCTGTTCGCCCAATTCGGCGAGTTCGGCCTGTGCAAGTTCCATGTCCGTAAGGCCGATACTGAGCTTGTCGCGTACCACGCTCAACGCTTCCTTCGCATTCAGCAGGCGCAGGTGCGCGTAATAGCGGTCCTTGGTCTCCGGATCGAGCGCGAGCCGGCCCACGCGGCCGAGTTCTTCCAGCATGGTATTGTCCATGGCGCGATAGGTCCTCGAAACGGTGATCGGATCGGTACGCTGGTCGAGCACGCGCTGGCGCAGGATGTTCAATCCGCTGAATGCACTGATCTCCTGCATCTGTATCGCCTGCATGTGCGAGGTGCGCTGCAGCGCTTCGATCGCTTCATCCGTGTGGCTGAACTGCAGCTGCAACTTCACCGGCGTTACCGGCTGGCCTGTGAGGTAACCGACGGAATACGCGCTTTCACGTTGCAGTTGATGCACCACGTTGGAGAACAACGCGATACGTTCAGCCTGTATCTTGATGTACTCATACACCGAGCTTCGCTTCAAGCTCGAATCCACCTGCTTGCCGATCAACAGGACCATTCCCAGCACCGGAATGCCAAGGGTCCACATGAATTTCGTCCGTACCGGGAGATCGGCGAACCGCCACTGCATCGCGGCTAATTTACGGAAGCGCCCTTCATGGCCCCGGCAGGCTTAATTTGCACCCATCGCAGGCGGATCGCCGTCGCGATCGATCAACATGAACGAACATTTCGAGATACTCGATACATATAACGCAAAGGCATTTGAAGGTGGCGGAAAGGACCGGATGGATGCTCAGCACAAGAAAGGAAAACTTACCGCCAGGGAGCGCATCGATCTGCTACTCGATGAAGGGTCGTTCCAGGAGATCGGGCGATTGGTGACACATCGCAGTTCGAATTTCGGGCTCGGTGAACAGAAGTTCCTGGGCGATGGCGTGGTCACTGGTTACGGAACGATCGATGGCCGAACAGTTTACGTGTTCTCGCAGGATTTCACCGTGCTCGGCGGATCGCTCGCCGAAGCACACGCCGCCAAGATCTGCCGTATCATGGACCTGGCGATGCAGAACGGCGCACCCGTGATCGGGCTAAATGACAGTGGCGGCGCACGGATCCAGGAAGGTGTTGTTTCACTCGGTGGTTACGCGGATATCTTCTACCGTAACGTGAAAGCCAGCGGAGTGATCCCGCAGATAAGCGCGATCCTTGGCCCATGCGCCGGTGGTGCCGTGTATAGCCCGGCGCTCACGGACATGATCTTCATGACGCAGGGAACCAGCTACATGTTCGTTACCGGCCCCAACGTGGTGAGGACGGTTACGCATGAGGAGGTCTCGAGCGAGGATCTGGGCGGTGCATCAACACACGCATCGAAGAGCGGAGTCGCACATTTCGCGGTGCCGAATGAATGGGAGTGCATCCAGCAACTCCGCAAGTTGATCGGTTATCTTCCTTCCAATTGCGAGGAGGATCCACCGATGATCCCGTTCACACCGGGCGATGAGAGCAGGCCTATGCTGGATACGATCATACCTGCGAATCCGAACCAGCCCTACGATATAAGGGAAGTGCTCAATGCGGTGATCGATCCGGATAGCAGCATGGAGGTGCATGCCGATCATGCGCGGAACATGGTGGTAGGCTTTGCGCGTGTCGCTGGCCGTACGGTCGGCTGTGTGGCCAACCAGCCTGCAACATTGGCCGGGGTGCTGGACATTGATGCCAGCGTGAAGGCCGCGCGTTTCGTGCGCTTTTGCGATGCGTTCAACATACCTCTCCTCGTATTCGTTGATGTTCCCGGTTTCCTTCCCGGCACCGATCAGGAATGGCGCGGCATCATCAACCATGGCGCAAAACTGTTGTATGCTTTCAGCGAAGCCACTGTACCCCGCATCACCGTGATCACACGCAAAGCCTATGGCGGCGCCTACGATGTGATGAATTCCAAACATATCGGGGCGGACATGAACTATGCGTGGCCCACTGCGGAGATCGCAGTGATGGGGGCGAAAGGAGCCGCAGAGATCATCTTCAAGAACGAGATCGGCAAAGCAGCGGATCCCGCAGCCAAACACAAGGAGAAGGAGGAGGATTACCGGAAGCAATTCGCCAATCCGTATGAAGCCGCAGCGCGTGGTTTCGTTGATGAAGTGATCCGCCCGAGCGAGACCCGATCGAAGATCATCGCAGCATTGGAGATGCTCCGGAACAAAGTGGAGACCATGCCGCGTAAGAAACACGGTAACATCCCGCTGTGATCTTTCGGATCTGGCACGGTCTTTACTTTGTGCACACCCACCATAGATCCAGAACATGATCCTCAAGTCGATCCTCCTGGCCGCAACGGCCATGATCAGTACAACACATGATCCATTGAAAGACCTCAACATCGGCGATGCGGCACCGAAGCTGGATCGCGTCATGATGGATGTTTCCGGCAAGGAGATCACCCTCAAGGACATCGCTGGCGAGAAAGGTCTTCTCGTGATCTTCACAAGCAACCAATGTCCGTTCGTGGTAGGTTCCGAGGGCAGTGAAGGCTGGGATGGCCGCTATGGCGGCCTCGCCGATCTGAGCAAAAGGATGGGCGTGGGCATGGCGCTGGTGAACAGCAACCACGCAACGCGCGAGAAGGGGGAATCACTGGAGGAAATGAAGGCGCGCCACAAGGACAAGGCCTACGGCACCCATTACCTGCTGGATGAGAACAGTGAACTGGCCGATGCCTACGCGGCGCGCACCACTCCGCATGTCTTCCTGTTCGACAAGGACATGAAGCTCGTTTACAAGGGAGCGATCGATGACAATGTGGCGAATGCCGGGGCCGTGAAGGAGCATTGGCTGAAGAACGCACTTGCCAACCTGAGCGAAGGAAAGCCGATCGAACCGGCGACCACGCGTAACATCGGCTGCAGCATCAAGCGAACCGCCGCGCCGCATCAGCACTGATCCGGTACGCGTGCCACCCAACGCCGCTTTCCGCGAGGGATGCGGCGTTGTTCATATGTTGAAAAGAAACTTTCGATCGGCCAACGGTGGATCTTTCCTTTGTGCAAAGGCTCATCGAAAATGAACGTTCTGTTGATCGGCGGCGGGGGAAGGGAGCATGCGATGGCTTGGAAGATCGCACAAAGCTCCCTGTTGGATGAACTTTACATCGCTCCCGGAAATCCCGGTACGGTGCGCCACGGCCGCAATGTGGAGCTTGACCTGAAGGACCAGAAGGCCCTGCGGAGATTCCTGCTTGAAAAAGGGATCGAAATGGTGGTGGTAGGCCCCGAAGGGCCATTGGTGGATGGGTTGCACGATCGGATCGCGGCCGACAAGGAACTTGCTGGAAAGGTGACGGTGATCGGTCCCAGGAAGGAAGCCGCGAAACTCGAGGGCAGCAAGGATTTCGCAAAGGAGTTCATGTTCCGGCATAACATTCCCACCGCCGCGCATCGCACTTTCACGAAGGATCAATTGCAGGACGCGATCCAGCATCTGGACAAGATGGCACCACCCTACGTGATCAAGGCGGATGGCCTTGCAGCCGGGAAAGGCGTGGTGATCACCGAGGATAAGAAGGAAGCCGCCAACGTATTGAAGGATATGCTGCAGGGTGGGGCACATGGCGCTGCCGGCGAGAAAGTGGTGATCGAGCAATTCCTGAAGGGCGTGGAACTCTCAGCATTCCTGATCACCGATGGAACCTCATTCAAGATGCTGCCTGCAGCGAAGGACCATAAGCGGATCGGGGCGGGCGACACCGGCCCGAATACCGGTGGGATGGGCGCCGTATCACCTGCGCCTTTCGCGGACAAGGACCTGATGCAGAAAGTGCATGATCGGATCGCCGCACCTACGATCAGGGGATTGCAGAAGGATGGGATCGAATACAGCGGATTCATCTTCATGGGGTTGATGATCGTGAACAATGAACCTTATGTGATCGAATACAACGTTCGGCTCGGTGATCCCGAGGCACAGGCGATCCTGCCGCGATTGCGCAGCGATCTGCTCGATCTGTTCGAGGGGATCGCCCATGGCACCCTGAGCGAAAGGCACGTGGATGTGGACGATCGGACCGCGGTCACCGTGGTGCTCGCCTCGGAAGGCTATCCCGGGAAATACGAGAAAGGACGCCGGATAATAGGGATGGAGATGGTGCGTGATGCCTATGTGTTCCACGCGGGTACCGCCTTGGAAAAGGACGGAAGCCTGGTGACCGCAGGGGGCCGCGTGCTATCGGTCACCGGATTCGGGAAGGACCTTGAGCAGGCGATCCTTTCAACCTACCGCAGCGCGGGAATGATCGGTTTCGAAGGGATGTACCTGAGAAGCGATATCGGAAAGGACCTGTTGCGTATGCCAGCGCCCAGGAACAGTGCGCAGCAGAAAGTATGATCCTATGCGAGGGTACCCTTGCGCCGCGCCTCCTTGTTGTACCGGTCCTGCATCATCAGCCAGTACACCAGGCCGAATGCGAGGATCACGGAGATGAGTATCACCGGCACCCAACCAAGCGCAGCAAGAATGGTGAACGTACTCTCCAGGAAACGGCCGATCGAAAAGAAGATCTGGTACATGCGGTGCGTGCTTGATCCGGGCAAATATAGGGGCACTTCCTGATCCATGCTGGCGGGCATCTTCAGAAGCAATCAACCGGTGGTGCTGTCAGGCCTGATCCTGCTGGTCCCGCTACTTTTCGGACCGGCCTTCACACGGCCGATCGCCTCACCCGAACTCGCCATGCCGTTGCATGCATTGCTCAACGGTCTGGTGAACGGGAGGCCGATCGTGCAGGGTATTCTTTCCACCCTGTTCATCCTGTTGATCGCTGTGCAGGTGGATCTGATGGTGAACGATTCAGAATTGCTGGAGAAGCGCACCCATCTTTCCGCGATGATCTTTCCGTTGCTGCTGGCGGCTTTCGGCCCCATGGCACCGCTGGACCCAGCGCTCACCGGAATGCCCTTCGTGATCGCAGCATTGCACCGGTCGTGGTCCATGAGCAATACGGGCCGGGCGATGGGCGCGCTTTTCGACTCTGGAATGCTGATCGGGATCGCCGCATTGTTCTACCTGCCTTACCTGTTCCTCGTGGTGGTGATCTGGACGACTATTTCAGTGCTCCGCCCGCCGCAATGGCGCGAATACCTCGTTCCGCTGATCGCATCGGCGATCGTTCTCTATCTGGCATGGGGCATCCTGCTCATCACCGGAGTGGGGGAATGGAGGCCATTGCTTACGATCGCATACGCTCATGTTGGCGACCCGGCGATCGGATCCGTGCCGGCATCGCAACGGATCTTTCTATGCATGGTGCTTGCGGGAATGCTTCCTGTGGGAATGCTTTCATTCACCCGCAGCTATAACCGGGGAGTGATCAGGCTGAAGAACATCCGCGCTTCCTTTCTTGGGTTCACCGCAGCGCTCGCGGTTCTGCTGGCGATCATCTGGCTCATCACAGGTCACCTGCCAGCTGCGATGTTGGTGGTCCCGCTCACCATCTTCTGCGCGAATTCCCTGCAAGGAACGAAACGCAGTTGGCTGAGCGAATCAGCAGTGGAATCACTGTTGATCCTTGCGCTCTGGGCGCAATGGCAATGGTGATCTAGATCGCGACCGTGCGTTGTGCGCCGGCCATCATCTCCTCGATCGCTTCCGCTTCAACAGGTATCGCAGCGAATAGATCCACAGGTTCATCCTTGGTCACGAGTATGTTGTTCTCCAGCCGGATGCCGAGGTTCTCTTCTCGGATATAGATGCCGGGCTCCACGGTGAACACCATGTCCTCCGCGATCGGTTCGTGCCACAGGCCCACATCATGCACATCCAGGCCGAGGAAATGGCTGGTGCCATGCATGAAATATTTCTTGTACAGCGGGCGATCGGGATCCTGCTTTTTCACATCCTCGCGATCGAGAAGGCCAAGGCCGATCAGTTCACTTTCCATGATCTTCCCGACCTCCTTGTGATAATCGTTCAACAAGGTGCCAGGCCTGAGCAATTGCGTGGCTTCATTCTTCACCCGGAGCACCGCGTCATAGACATCACGCTGGCGTTTTGTGAAATGGCCGTTCACAGGAATGCTGCGCGTAAGATCGCTGGCATAGCCGCCGTATTCGCAACCAAAATCCATCAGGATCACATCGCCATCGCGGCACACCTGATCGTTCGCGATATAGTGAAGCACGCACGCGTTGTACCCGCTCGCGATGATCGGCGTGTAGGCATGGCCGCGCGAGCCATTTCTGATGAATTCATGGGTGATCTCCGCTTCGATCTCGTATTCCTTCACGCCCGGCTTCACGAACCCACAAATGCGATCGAAGGCCTTGCCGGTGATGGCGATCGCGCGCTTGATCTGATCGATCTCCTCACCGGTCTTGCGTGATCGGATCCGGTGCATGATCGGGGCGCTGCGCTTCAACGGATGCAGTGGGAATTGCGATCGAAGCTGATCGTTCTTCCGATCCTCGCGCGTTTGCACTTCGTTGCCCTGGCGCAGGTGTTCGTTGCTGTTGAGGTACAGCATTTCACATTGCGGCACCAATCGCTTCAGGACCGCTTCGAAATTGCTTGTCCACTGCACGTTGGCGATCCCGCTCAATTCCGAAGCTTCCTTTTGCGTGAATTTTGCGCCTTCCCAGATCGCGATGTGCTCATTCGTTTCGCGTACGAAAAGGATCTCACGGTCCTTCGGATCGAAAGCATCGGGGAAGAGGAGAAGGATCGTTTCTTCTTGATCGATACCACTGAGGTGCATGATATCCGTTGCCTGTTTGAACGGCATGGTGCCATCTGCGCTGGTAGGCATCACATCATTACTGTGGAAGATCGCAAGC
The DNA here is from genome assembly GCA_023418095.1 of Bacteroidota bacterium. GTDB lineage: Bacteria > Bacteroidota > Bacteroidia > Flavobacteriales_F > PHOS-HE28 > PHOS-HE28. Next base: position 363 of record JAEZDL010000078.1, on the reverse strand, counting down.
CCGCCTTTTTCCATATGCTGGCGGAAGCGGGCGCGATGTTCGCGGTATGTGCTGGCGGAAAGTGGTGTATAGCGCATGTTTAAGGTCCTGAAAGGGAAGCCAAGTTACCATAAGTGGATCGAAGCATTCACGACCATACCTTGGCCGCACCACGGCCCACCCCTACATTTGCTGCCCACCGGAGGCGACAACGCTACTGACTTCATTCCATGGCACGATCAGCATTGCTCGGTAATTCACTTGTAAAGAAGTATTGGATGGCCCTTACGGGCCTTTTCCTTGTCACGTTCCTCATCACACATCTGGCGGGGAATCTGCAATTGCTGGACAGCAGTCCCGACGGTCAATTGAACTTCAACCGGT
>JAEZDL010000060.1 GCA_023418095.1 Bacteroidota bacterium | reverse complement strand
ATGAAGACGCCGAAGAAGAAGAGCCGCTGGCAGCAGCGCTTGGAGGAGATGCAGAAGCAGCAGCAGGTGGCGGCCAAAAAGAGGCGGTAACTGGTCGTGGAGGTTGAAGGTTGAAGGCTGGAGGCTGAAGGCTGGATGCTGGAGGTTTTCAGGGCGTGCCCCCGGACTTGAGTTCGTTCCGGGCTGCGCCCATAGCTTTAGCGAAGGCGGGGTCAGGCTATCCGCTATACTCCTCGCTGCGCTGCGGGGTGCCGCTTCTATCCTTCACGCAGATCAATATCCAATGATCACTATCCAACTCCCAATGACAAAGTTGACCTGATCTGATCGTTGGATATTGAAAATTGGATATTGGCCATTCCCCGATCTGCGTAAGTGGCGAAGGCGGAAAGCCCGGAGCCGGTGCTTTTGGCCGGCGAGGACTTGCAGCCGCAGCCACGACCTGACAGAAATTCGCCCAACTTCAACTTCCAACAACCTCAACCTTCAACCGCATTTCCTCCTTACCTTCGCGCCCGCTAACAGGGGTCAAGGCCCCGAGAATCGCATAAAGCCCTCATGTCCAAGCAGATCGGAAAGGTGGTACAGGTGATCGGACCTGTTGTCGACGTTCGTTTCGAGGCCGGTAAGGACCTGCCCAACATCTATGACGCCCTCCACGTAACGCGTCCCGATGGTACGGTGCTCGTGCTGGAGACCCAGAAACTTACCGGAGAGGATACCGTTCGTGCCATCTCCATGGACAGCACCGATGGTCTCAGGCGCGGTGCCGAAGTGATCGGCCAGGGTATGCCGATCAGCATGCCGGTGGGTGACGCCGTGAAAGGCCGTCTCTTCAACGTTACCGGTGATGCGATCGATGGCATGCGTGCGGTGAACACCGGCAAGAGCTACCCGATCCATCGCGAGGCCCCGAAATTCGAAGAACTCACCACCAGCACAGAAGTGCTTTTCACCGGTATCAAGGTGATCGACCTGATCGAACCCTATTCAAAGGGTGGTAAGATCGGATTGTTCGGTGGTGCCGGTGTGGGCAAGACCGTATTGATCCAGGAGCTCATCAACAATATCGCGAAGGGTTACAGCGGTTACAGCGTGTTCGCCGGCGTGGGTGAACGCACCCGTGAGGGGAACGATCTGCTGCGCGAAATGATCGAGAGCGGCATCGTGAAGTACGGCGAGGAGTTCATGCACAGCATGGAGAAAGGCGGCTGGGACCTGAGCAAGGTCGATTATGACGCACTGGCCACCAGCCAGGCCACCTTCATCTTCGGGCAGATGAACGAACCCCCCGGAGCACGTGCGCGTGTGGCGTTGAGCGGTCTTACGCTCGCCGAATATTTCCGTGATGGTGATGAACAGAGCGGCGGCCGCGACATCCTCTTCTTCGTGGACAACATCTTCCGTTTCACACAGGCGGGTTCCGAAGTTTCCGCTCTTCTCGGACGGATGCCCAGCGCAGTAGGTTACCAGCCTACGCTGGCCACCGAGATGGGTGCCATGCAGGAGCGCATCACCTCCACCAAGCGCGGTTCCATCACTTCCGTACAGGCGGTATACGTACCTGCTGATGACTTGACCGATCCAGCTCCGGCCACTACGTTCGCCCACCTAGATGCCACCACGGTCTTGAGCCGGAAGATCGCCGAGCTTGGTATCTATCCTTCCGTGGATCCGCTGGATTCCACCAGCCGGATCTTGACGCCTGCGATCGTTGGCGAAGAGCACTACAATTGCGCCCAGCGTGTGAAAGCGATCCTTCAGCGTTACAAGGAATTGCAGGATATCATCGCGATCCTCGGTATGGACGAATTGAGCGAGGATGACAAGCTGGCCGTAAGCCGTGCGCGTCGTGTGCAGCGCTTCCTCTCCCAGCCATTCTTCGTGGCCGAGCAATTCACCGGTCTACCCGGTGTAATGGTGCCGATCGAAGAAACGATCAAGGGCTTCAACATGATCATGGACGGCGCGATGGATGAATATCCCGAAGCAGCCTTCAACCTGAAGGGCACCATTGAGGATGTGATCGCAGCCGGTAAGAAGATGTTGGCCGAAGCACGGTAAGAATGAACGTAGAGATCATCACTCCGGACAAGACCCTGTTCAAGGGCGAGGCCACCAGCGTAACCGTTCCCGGCGTGGACGGCAGCATGGGCTTTCTGGACAACCACGCACCGCTGATCACCGTGCTCAAGCCTGGAAAGGTGGAGGTGCGCACTGCCTCGGGTGAAGAGACCTTCGAGGTGAAGGGCGGTGTGGTGGAGGTGATGAGCAATACCGTGATGGTGCTGGCGGAGTGATCTGAACTTGAATTGAATTGCGAAGGGCGCCGTGAGGCGCCCTTTGATTTTCCTTCCATTCCGAATTATATATATTCGATGGACCGATATCCATTACCATGCGAACAAAGCTGTTCCCTTTAATACTGTTCGCATGTTTCGATCTTCTGGCCTTCAAAGGCACTGCCCAATTACTGGTAAGTGACCCATCGTTCAATTCTGTTGATACGGGATGGGGTAATGGTGATGCAGCTGATCAATCGGTCAGGAGAGTTGTTGTTTCGCACGATGGCAAGATCTATATAGGTGGAGTTTTTAATACCTACCACGGTATCGTGTCGCGATCATTGGTACGATTGCTATCTAATGGTCAGGTCGATCCTACGTTTGCGATCGGCAGTTCCTTACAAGCTGGTTGGATATATAAGTTGATCGTTCAACCGGATGGCAAATTACTGGTAGCGGGAATGTTGACCAGCTTCAACAACCAGCCTGTCCGGGGTGTGATACGTCTTATGCCTGACGGCACATTGGACCCGGACTTCATGCTGAATCAGACGAACGCTGAGGTCTATGACATGCTATTGATGAACGACGGCCGGATCTTGATCGGTGGCACTTTCGGCATCTTTAATGGTGTGGTAAGGCACAGTGTGGCCCGATTACTACCAAATGGTTCCGTTGATATGTCGTTCGATGCCGGTACGGGCCCTCAATTGGGCTACACACCGGGACCAGGAGAACCGGTGTATGAAGGTTCAAGAATTTTAGCCCTTGCTCTTCAGTCAGATGGAAAGATCCTGGTAGGTGGTCGGTTCGCGACCTTTTCGGGCACACCCTTGGCCCACTTGGTCAGATTGGAAAGCACAGGACAAATGGATCTTTCCTTCAGCACGAATTTCTTCTATTCCAATGATCCAAATAATATGACGTCGGTCGGCTCGCTGATCGTGCAACCCAGTGGAAAGATCGTGATCAGTGGGAATGTAAGTGCACAGGGACCAACTACTTCATACTTTCTCCGTGTCCTTGCCGATGGTCAGGTCGATACGAGCTTTGGCAGTGGTTCTGGGATCGATACACCAGCACTGTCACTATCAGGAACATCAGACGGGCGTATGATCCTTATGGGGCGCTTTTCCTTTTATAATAGCACGCCTGTACCTCGCGTGATAATGTTGGACCATAATGGAAATATGATGCCTGCCTTCAACATAGGCGAAGGCTTCAATGACAATGTATTCGATTGCGCGGAGACACTCGATAACGGTTTCATTTTCGTCGGTGTCTTCACTCGTTATCAGCAAAAAGGCCGCACACGTGTTGCAAAGCTCTGGAGTAATGGCACCCTTGACCTTTCTTTCAACGAATTGGGTACCGGCCTGAACAGGACCCACGCGTATTACACGGTTTCAACCATCCATAAGCTCTCCAGCGGAGATCTGCTGGTCGGCGGAAGCTTCACGGGATACAACAACATCCTTCAGAATGGCTTTGTGAAGATCGATGTGAACGGAGTTCCTGATCCTTCATTCAATTCCGGAACGGGACCTGATGGAGATATTCACTCCTTCGCCGAAGATGCACAAGGCCGGATCTTGATCGGGGGAAGATTCGATAAGTTCAATGGCGCTCCGACGAATGGGCTGGTGCGCACATTTGCTGATGGAACGGTCGATCCAGGTTTTGCATTGGACGCCAGTTTCGTCTTCGGAGTAAGAGCTGTTGAACCATTATCCAGCGGCCAGCTCCTGGTCGCAGGCTATGAACCAGTATATGCCGCACCCTCACTCGCCAGGATCAAACGCCTGAATGAAGATGGGACCATAGATCCGACATTCAATGCTGGAGGAACTGGTCCTTCTGGCGGTGCCATCGATCAAATCCTCCGGCAGCCCGATGGAAAGATCCTCCTGGCTGGATATTTCTTCACATATAACGGTGTTTCGCGCAGGCATATACTTCGGTTGAACAGCAATGGTACGCTCGATAACGGGTTCACTGTCGGGGTCGGATTCTCGCACCGCGTCCACTGCATCGCCCTTCAACCTGATGGAAAGATCCTGGTCGGTGGAGAGTTCATCAGCTATAATGGTGCATCCGTACACAAGATCGCACGATTACTGCCAGATGGTTCATTGGATGGATCATTCACGCCACCGGAGATCGATGGTAGTATTCATGCCATGCTCCAAAGACCGGATGGTAAGATCTACATAGGTGGGGATTTCATTAATGTTGGTAATGAATCCAGGAGCCGGTTCGCTCTGCTGAACTCGGATGGATCACTTGATATGGACGTCTCCTTCGGCGCAGGATTCAACAAGGATGTTACTGCCTTGCTTTATACCGGGACGCAAGAGCTTCTAGTGGGTGGTCTGTTCACAGCCTTTGACGGCATTGGAAGAAATCGATTGGTGAAGTTGACCCCATCCTTTCCTACGATTGTCGATGGTGATCTTAGTGGGTATGGATCACCCTTTCCACTTCCTACGACCGGGCCGATCACTATTCCTGATGGTATCACAGGGTACTTGAAAGTGCTCGATACCTCCGGTAAGGAAGTACGTTCCACCAACCTGACAGGCTCCAACGCTAAGATCGATCTTTCGCCCTTACCGCCAGGGGTTTATATTCTTGACTACCCAAGTTCCGATGGACGGAAACGAATTCAGGTGATCTTGGAATAACCTGACATTCTGTAAGAAGTAACGCTTCTTCGATCGCTAGTCTCGCAACATGCGAGGCACTCATTTTCTCTGTTCGGGTTCATTTTATTTAGGAATTGTAAGCACAACAGGCTTGAACCCAGCGGGCTGATTTAGGCCACTACTTGCTGATTGCCCTGACACACAGTGGTGCGTAGCTATATTCTCAAAACGACAATAGAAGTTAACCTGCTCCCGGCTCGCCGGTTCTGCGCATCTTAGCACCATGTCGCGACTGCTGATCAAGAACGCGAAAGCGCTTGTTGGAACACACGACCCCTCCACCCGGATCTTGAAAGGTGGTTCCATGTCCGTTCTTCCTTCGATCGAGAACGGATGGTTGCTCGCCGATAACGGCATTATCACAGCCATCGGCAGCATGAATGAATTCCCAGGCATCACCGACTGGAATGACCTGCAGGTGATCGATGCCACCGGCCGCTACGTTCTTCCCGGTTGGTGCGATCCGCATACACATGTGGTCTTCGCCGCTCCGCGCGAAGCAGAATTCGTGGATCGCATCAAGGGGCTCACATACCAGGAGATCGCGGCAAAAGGCGGAGGCATCCTCAACAGCGCGCGCCGGCTTCGCGAAATGGATGAGGGAACGCTTTTCCTTCAAGCAAAGAATCGCTTGCTCGAAATGATGTATCAGGGTACCGTGGCGGTGGAGATCAAAAGTGGCTATGGTCTCAGCTACGAGAGCGAGTTATTGATGCTTCGCGTGATCAAGCGGCTGAAGACCGAACTACCACTCCAGATCCGATCGACACTTCTAGCGGCCCATGCGCTTCCACCGGAATTCAAAGAAGATCGCAACGCGTACCTGGATCTTATCTGCGATCGTCTTGTTCCAGAGGTCGCATCCGAAGGCCTGGCCGATCACGTGGATGTGTTCTGCGAAACGAATTATTTCACCGTGGCCGAAATGGAGCGCATTATGGAAGCGGGCGCAAAGCATGGCCTTCCAGCGAAAGTCCACGTGAACCAGTTCACCTCCATCGGCGGCATTCAAGCAGCGATCAGACATCATGCGCTCAGCGTGGATCACCTGGAAATAATGGGACCGCAGGACATCGCCGATCTATCACATGCATGGCAGATCGCAGATCAACCTCCAACTTCATCCTCCAGCGATCAGCCTGCAACGCTCCCCGCCCCCGTTCCAACGCTACTTCCGAGCTGCTCTTTCTTTCTGCGGATCCCTTACGCACCCGCACGCCAGATGATCGAGGCCGGTCTGCCGATCGCACTCGCCACCGATCACAACCCGGGCAGCACACCCAGCGGCAATATGAATTTCGTTCTTTCGCTTGCATGCATCCAATTGCGCATGCTTCCAG
>JAEZDL010000262.1 GCA_023418095.1 Bacteroidota bacterium | reverse complement strand
CATCAAGGTCATGGGCCGCGAAGGCCTCGGCATCGTCTACGTCGGCGCCCACAGCATGCTCAGCGGCAACTACATCAGCGAACACGACTCCCTGATCAGCGAAAAACTCGGCTGGGTTTTGTGTGGCGGGGACTTGAGTGAGCCTACTGAAGTGAGTGAGCAATATCTGTTGGACTTGGAGCGGAAGGCGTTTTTGGAGCTGTGTATGCAGCGGAAGACTTTGGAGCGGTTACAGAGCATTATTACTACGGGAAAAGTGTTGCGGAATTGAGCTTTAGTATCATGGACCCGCTGATCGAAATACTAGCATCATCAACTCGCTTGAATGCTAACGAGGAAGTGATTGTTTGTCATGATCCAGCATCTGATGGTCCATTCGATCACCATTGCTTGGTTCGGATCGGGCCAATCCACGCCTCAATGCTCCTTCGACTCGAGGCAAGCGATAGGTTAACTGTCACAACTAATGATTTCACTTTCGTGCCGGAAACAAGTGTTTTGTTCTTCCGCACGAATGATCAGTGGGGCGCTATCGACCTCGACAGGAAAAAACTATTAAATCATCAAAGTGCTCCGTGGATTCCGATAATCAGGAGATGCGGTGATGTGATCATTATAGAAGACGACCTCACCGCTTGGTCCTGTGATCTTTATGGACACGTGATCGATAAGGTCCAAATAGATCCTCCAAGTGAAGCCACCGAATTCGAAGATCACATCGAATACAATAGTCCAGTATTCGGTAAACAAACGTTACGGTTCAAGAGATGAGGAAATGAATAGGCGAGGTGACATAGTAATTGAGGATTTGGGCGTGCCCCCTCGCAAAAGCCTCGGGGTCGCGCTTTACGCTGCAAGTCCTCGCGCGGGTTACCGCCCTGTGGGCTTTCCGCTACAATCGCTCACGCGAAATGCGATTCTCCTGCTCGTTTCTGTCTTAGGCATCGGTTGCAGCAACAAAACAACCATGGAGAACATTTCTCGGAACGAGGATGCGGAGAAGGCTGAACTCACCTACAAGCCAGTTGGTGGAATTTATTCGGGGCATCAACTGCGGATCATCTCAATAGATCCAGCGTTTCAGCCCTCGCCCGAGAGTCAAGAGCAGGTCTTATCTCGTCTCATCGCTCACTACGATAAGAGCGAGATCAGCAGCACGCTCTACAAAGATGTTCAGTTCGTTGACCCCGGGCAGAACTTCGAAACCGTGACCTGTAATAACTGTAAGCAGGAGATCGACATGCAGGCCTGGCAAGAAATGATGAGCACAGCCCATGAAAAGCACTTTGCTGACTTATCGATAGTGACTCACTGTTGTGGGAAACCATCGACTTTGAACGAACTCGTATACCAAAGTCCAGCTGGATTCGCACGCTACATTTTGACAGTCATTGATCCATCGAAGGAGATCGAAGCCGAAGTCCTGAGCGATCTAGAACAAACCCTGGGCACAAAACTGAAACTCATTTACGCGAATGTGTAAGACCATCCTTGATGAACCCGCATTTCGCGTGAGGGATAGAAGCGGAAAGCCCGCAAGCGACCGAGGAACGAGGGAGTGCGGACTTGCAGCGGATAGCCCGACGGTGCTGCATTTGAGCACCGGCACGCCCAAAAACACTACACGAAAATGAACGCATACATCATAGCCGGATTCCGATCAGCCATAGGCAAAGCGCCACGCGGCAAATTCCGTTTCACCCGCCCCGATGACCTTGCCGCGCACGTGGTGAAGCATCTGGTGGCATCGGTGCCCAACCTCGATCCGCAACGCATCGATGATGTGATCGTGGGCAACGCCACCCCCGAAGCCGAACAGGGCCTGAACATCGGGCGCATGATCTCGCTCATGGGCCTGAGCACCGATAAGGTGCCGGGCATGACGGTGAACCGCTATTGCAGCAGCGGCAGCGAGACCATCGCGATCGCCGCGAGCAAGATCCACAGCGGCCTCGCTGACTGCATCATTGCCGGTGGTGTGGAGGTGATGAGCCCGATCCCGTTCGGGGGCTGGCGCATCGTGCCCAACCACAAAGTGGCGAAGGAGAACCCCACGTACTACTGGGGCATGGGCCTCACCGCAGAAGCTGTGGCGCGCGACTTCAAGGTGAGCCGCGAGGATCAGGACGCCTTTGCCTACGAGAGCCACCAGCGTGCGATCCGCGCGATCGAGAACGGCTACTTCAAGGATGAGATCGTGCCTTACGAAGTGGAGCGCGTGTACCTCGACGAGAACGAGAAGCGGCAGGTGGAGAAGTACGTGGTGGACACCGATGAAGGTCCGCGCAAGGACACCAGCCGCGAGGCATTGGCGAAGCTGAAGCCGGTGTTCGATGCGAAGGGGTCGGTAACAGCCGGCAACAGTAGCCAGACCAGCGATGGTGCCGCCTTCGTGATGGTGGTGAGCGAGCGCATGCTGAAGGAGCTGGACGTGCAACCGATCGCCCGCCTCCTCTCCTACCACGTTTCCGGCGTGGAGCCGCGGATCATGGGGATCGGGCCGGTTGCCGCAGTACCCAAGGCACTGGAACGCGCCGGTCTCAAGTTGAAGGACATCGAGCTGATCGAGTTGAACGAGGCATTCGCATCGCAAGGCGTGGCCGTGATGCGCGAACTGGGGCTTGATCACGATAAGGTGAATGTGAACGGTGGCGCGGTGTCACTGGGTCATCCGCTGGGCTGCACAGGCACGAAGCTTACCGTGCAGCTCTTTAACGAGATGAAGCGGCGAAAGGGTAAGTACGGGATCGTGACGATGTGTGTGGGAACCGGGCAGGGAGCGGCTAGTGTGTTTGAGATGATGTAAGGGCGATCAGACGCCAACTTAAATTTAAACATCATGCCTAACGAAAAAGCCATAGTATTCAAGCGCGGGATGACCAAACAACAGATCAATGCGCTGTGGAAGAAGATCCACGAAGGGCGAAGCAAGCGCGGCCGCAGATCACTACCCGACATATGGAAATTCTGTGGCGTGATCA
>JAEZDL010000238.1 GCA_023418095.1 Bacteroidota bacterium | reverse complement strand
CATGAGCACACCGGTGGGGATGTGGTAAGTGGCCAGCCAGTTGTTGATGCGCAGGTGCGCAGCGCGGGCCGGGCCTGTGCCATAGCCATGCGAGGTGTTATGCGCACGGAACCAGCGGAAGCTGTATGTGCCATTGGGGTCGAAGAACCAGAATTCATAACCCGAGTTATTGTCCTGCTGGCTGTTGGTGCCACTATTCACCCATTCGGCGCTTACTTCTGGATCGAGGCTGGCCACGATGAACTCGTTGCTCAGCCAATCGAGCTTGTCGCAGCTGGTATAGATCACACGGTCATCGCTCAATGGCAGGCAGAAGCCCTGGTCATTGGCGATCGCGCTCTCGCTTCCGCTGAGGAAGTTGCGGCGGTTGTCGATGATGCGTGCTCCATTGGCACCGGCCATACGAAGGATGTAGCCGCCATTGTTCCCGCTGGCCATGCCATCACCGGCACTGTCGTACACCTTGAGCATGTAGCAGCCGTTGGGCACGGTGCAGTTCTGGGTCACCACGGCGCTGCTGGCGTAAGGTCCGCCGGAGCATACCACCGTTTCGGTGCCCTGTTCCATGATCTCCCAGGTGGTCTGGTTGCCGTTGGCATCGGTCTGCACCTCCATGGTGAGCACCGCTGAACCGGCCGGTACACCTACGCATTCGCAATCCGAGTTGTAGGCATCGCCGAAAGTCTCGGAATTCCCATCATCGCAGGGATCGCCGATGTTGGCCTCGAACTGCGGGCAGTCGAATACTTCAACGGGTGTGCCCACGCATTCGCAGTTGGCGTTCACGGTATCATCTTCGGTATTGGGATCGGAATCGTCGCAGGCATCACCGATGTTGGCTTCCAAAGCTGGGCAGTCGAATACGGTGATCGGGGTGCCTTCGCATTCGCAGTTGGCGGTCACGACGTCATCTTCGGTGCTGGCATTGCCATCATCGCATGGGGTGCCTGGTTCCGGTCCGCCGGCGCATACATCGTCCGCATCGCAGGTGCCATCGGCATCGGTGTCCTGGAAGGTACCGGCGCACAGGCAGTTGGTACCGATCACATCATTGATAGTGCAGGGATCCAGATCATCACACAGGGTGCCTGGCTCGGGTCCGCCCGGGCAGAGATCATCGGCATCGCATACTCCGTCCTGGTCACTGTCCTCGAAAGTGCCAACACAATCGCAGTTCACGTCCCACAGATCGTTGATGGTGCAATCATTCTGATCATTGCAGGGGGTACCGGCGATGGCAGGTCCGCCGATCACACCAAGGCAATCAGGTTCACCCACCGGAGTACCTACACAATCGCATGAGGAATTGATCTGGTCATTTTCGGTATCCTCATCGCCATCATCGCAAGCGGTACCGGGTTCGGGTCCTCCAGCGCACAGGTCATTAGCATCGCAGGTGCCATCACCATCGGCATCGGCAAAGGTGCCCACGCAGTCGCAGTTGGCATCGATCGTATCACCGGTGGTGCAGGCATCACCGTCATCGCAGGAAGCTCCCGGCAGAACGGTGCCACCTACGGTGCCGTTGCAGTCCTCACCAAGGCAGTCGCAATTCGCATCATAGGCATCATTGGTGGTGAGGGGGTTGCCATCATCGCAGGGGCTGCCCGGGAGGGTGGTGCCGCCTGGCTGGCCCAGGCAATCCTCAGCGCAGGCACCGTTTGGGTCACCGATGTAAGCGGGGGTGGGTTCGGTGATCAGCAAACGTGTGCAGCCTTCACCGTCACCACAATAATCGATCGCGATCGGAGTGGTGGCCAATTCCATGTAAGGGATGAAGGTCTGTGCGGATGCGAAGACGTCATCACCCAGTTGGAAGGGTGTACATCCGGTAGCATTGTTGATCGCGATGCGATGTACCAAACGCCACTGACCAGGTATCCATTCCTGACCTGGGCAAGCGGTGCTGAGCGGCGTGGTGCCTTCGGCCAAGTACAACGTGTATTGGAACCCCCCGTTGGTGAGGGTGTTGAATTGCGCGAAGGGTATTCCACTGGGGCAGGGTAGCTCCTGGGCACCCAGGGTCGCACCGGAAGAAAGAGGCCACTTGATCCCGTAGGAAAGTGCCGTTACGAATCCGTCGAAGGAAATGTCCGACGGCCTCATGTACACTTCCAGTTTATCCCCCTCGGCGGATTGACGGAGGTCGATCTCAACACTGGCGGGCTGCGCCATGGATGGAATGGACAATGTGCTCAAACAGACAAGCAGTAATGCCTGACCGAGCCATGTTCGTAGTCTTAGTCTTTTCATGATCTGTTTGCGTAAGGGTCTATTTGGGTGTTCTGAAGGTCGCTGTAGTGTCTTGGGCAGGCACCGGTCGTGCCTGCCCTTGACAATTTTCATTATGGCAGTTGTTGGGAGATCGTGTTGGCTGGAGCTAATGCACCAATGATGTTCACCAGATACAACCTGTCGTTGGCCGCACCAAGGTATCTGACATTTCCGTTCATGTTCAGATCCGTGTTGCTGTAAACGTTGTTCAACGAGTTGGCAGGGGTGGTAGCCCCAACGGCATTGACAAGTACCAGCCTGTCGTTGCCAGCACCAAGGTAGCGCACGTTCGTATTGCTGTTGGCATTGCCGCCCCACATGGTCATCACAGCTCCATGTGTACGGCGGGCATTGGTGCCATAGGTGGCCGTACCAGGCAGCGTAAGGTCGATGTCCGTCGGGATCTGCGACAGGGCGTAATCCGTACCTGTCATCACCCCAAGGTGGTTACGATGACGCACGGCAAGATGGTAATTTCCACTGGGCACTCCAGCGAACTTCACCACGCTTACACCATCGGTATCCACCAGGTCACCATCGCGCTGAACAAGAACAGCACGGCGGGCCACCACGGTGGCAGGGGTCGCAGCATCACGCAGTTCGAGAAGCACCCAATCCACGATCGCATCATTGCCGGTAACGGCCAGGATGGCGGGATCGAAGGTTTCCGTGCCTGTGTGGTTCCAGGGAGCACCGCCATAGGGATGTGCGCTCGGGATCAGGCCAAGGCTCCGCAGGTTGTCCCCCATCAGGCCAGTGGTGGTGCTGAACGGACCGTCGAGAAGCACTTTGGAATTGACCGTTACATAGATCTCTTCGCCTACGCAAGTGCATTCAGTGGTGATCACGCCATTCATGAAACCAGGTCCGGCGTCGCAAGGATCACCTACCTCTCCAGCAAGCGCAGGACAGCTATCCTCACAATCAGCAATACCATCGCCATCGGTATCCGTGTTATCCACGGAAACGGTAACGGAGCCAGTGCTTGTGCAACCTGCAGCGTTCGTCACGGTAACGGTATACATCGTGGTCGAGGTCACACCCTGCGCGATCGGATCGCTGATCGTAGGATCGTTCAGGAAATCCGCAGGGCTCCATTGGTAGCTGAGGCCAGTTGGAACTCCACCAGAGACGTTCACGGTATAATCCTCAACCTCACCATAGGTGAACTCACCGCAGCCGGTGATGTCGTGATAGACGTTATAGCGGTTGATCACACGCATGCGTGTCTGACCATCAAGAGCGGTCAGGGGTACATCGATATCTGCCGTTACAACACAACCATCGGTTGCGCATATACCGATATCATAGTACTCGCCTGTGCCGAATACGCCATCCTGGTTCCAATCAATGTAAGCTCGAACGGTCTCGGTGAACGTTCCAGTCTGATCAATGGTCGCGGACAAGGCGTATGTGCTACCTGCATTCACATCGGCCACCATCGCTGTAAAGTCGCTGTAGGTGGTGGAACCACTCGGGTTGTTGATGTTGCCGAACGTCACGTTCGAGAGCCATTCATCGGTGGTATTGGTCGAATTGGCAGTACAATAGGGTGCTGCCATACCTACCATGATCACCTCCAACTGGCTATCCTCACCGGCACAGATCGCATCTGGTGTTGCCGTTACGCTGGCGATCTGCGGAGCTTCCCCGATCGAGACAACGGTCTCAGCAGAAACAGTACAACTACCCAATGTCGCAGTGAAGATGTAGGTGCCCGCATTGGCCTGGGTCACATCTGGGATGACCGGGGTCAGATCCGTACTAGCGAATCCAGCAGGTCCGCTCCATACATATGTTCCCATATCGGCAGTGGCTGTCAGCTGCAGGTCTCCACCCTCACAAACCGGTGTGGTATGGGCGGCAGTAACCGTTGGGGCCGCAAGAACCGTTACAGAAGCCGATGCGATCGCTTCCCCACCACAGTCATCAGTAATGGTCACGGTATACTCCGTGGTGGTTGATGGTTCAACGCTGATCTCGGCGGTCGTGGCGCCACCTGGCGACCAGAGATAACTGTAGGGAAGTCCACCTCCAACACCCACAGCTGTGAGCACAACAGTTTCACCAGCGCAAATGGTATCCGATGAAAGTTCGATCGAAGCGAGAAGCGGTGCACCGATCGTAACGGTCACATCGGCGGAACTTGAACAACCATTGGGCAAGGTGCCCGTAACGGTATAGGTGGTCGTCTCCGTTGGTGAAGCGATCACAGTATCACCGCTGGCTGTGTTCAAACCAGCCGATGGGGTCCACGAATACGTGGCTGGCAGATCCGCCCCGTAACCGAAGGTCATGATCGGACGAAGTGTGCTTGTAGCATCCGAGGTCAGTATATCGCATTGTGCCACGTTGTCTGCATAGGTGACCCATGTAGCGACCATGGGGGCGGTAGCCATTTGGACCGTTGGCGAATTGCCCCAGCAGCTGCTGGCTACGTTCGTACACGTACTGTTCGGATCGTTGGTGAAGCAGATCTCGACCACCAGGTTGGACACTCCATCCCATACGAAAGGTTCTGTGAACGTATGGGTGTTCGTGCCCACCACTGGTGAATAGTCCACAGGACCATAAACAGTGGTAAGCGTGCCGGTGAACAATGAGCTCGCATCCGTGTTCGTGGTATGCCCCAACTTCATCGTGAATTCGTCCAGGTTGTTCGGAGAAGCGGCCGCCGTTACTTGGAACGACAGGGAGGTAAGTGTTTGATCGAACCCTGCAGCCGTGATCTCGCTAGCCAGGATCACATATTGTGTACGCCTGTTCTCGAACGTGCGGTAGTACGGGTTGGAACTGGCCGTTGATGTGGTCGGAGATGTACCTGTGATCACACCACTGCCGAACGTTTCGATACCGGCACCTGAAGCCACCAATTCAACAGATCCACCGGCGCATAAGGATGGATCTTCAGGAGTTACCGTTACAGCTCCAGCACTGTATCCAACTTCCACCACTGTAGTTGCAGAGGTCAGACATTCACCGAAGGTTGCGGTAAGAGTATACGTTCCGCTTGCTGCTAATGTCACATCGGCAATGCTTGGCGAAAGGTCCGTGCTTGTGAAGCCATTGGGTCCTGTCCATGCATAGGTGCCCATATCGACTGTTCCGGTCAACTGCAATGTAGATCCAGTGCAAACGGGAGCCGTATGAGCTGCCGTTACTGTTGGTGTTGGCAGAACTGTGATCGTGGAACTCATGGGTACAACCGCTCCACAGTTATCGGTCACAGTCACGCTGTATTCCGTCGTAACAGTTGGGTTCACAGTGATCGCTGCGGTCGTTTCGCCTTCAGGCGACCAGAGATAGGAATAAGGCTCACCTCCACCTGTCACCGATGCGGTCAGTGTAGTGGTGTTGCCAACACAGATCGTATCCTCCGATGCGATGATGTTCACTACCAATGGTTCGCCGACCGTCACCGTTACCGATCCCGGATCCGAAGCGCAACCGGCCGTTGTATAAGCTATGACCGTGAACTCTGTTGTGGTTAGAAGCCCGCTGGATATAGGGTTTGCGATGGTGGGATCGTTCAACGTAGCCGACGGTGTCCAGCTGTAGGACGTCGCGATGCCAACAGGTCCTGGAGCAATGCCCGTATTGTAGGATCCGAAGTTCATGGTGAACAGGTTCGATCCGGTCCAATCGGCAGCCGTATTGGAATCGGTGGCTGCAGTGCGACTTGTACCAGCAGCCCCACTTGGTGAAGATGCTCCAACACCTGTCCAATCAGCCGAGGTAACTCCTGTACCTGCCGCGAAAGTGTAAGTGTTCACAGCTACTGCGTCCTTGACCACGTTCGCAGGATCTTGTAGGACCACACCCAGTGCACCACCAGATGTGTAGGTTGTGGTTCCATTCGTGTAATAGAACAGGTTGGCCGGATCGTTCGTGCCTGCACCCAGACGGATACCTACAACACCGAATGGCGGGATCACGGTTCCTGCTGGGAAGATGATCTCATGGCTTACCGTGGTGCTGTTGTTCGGATACACACGCATTCTCCAACCACTGATATCAGCTGGAATGCTTGTGATGTTGTTCAGTTCCACCATGTCATCACCTATCGCATAGCTCGGGTACGTCGGGGTTGCTCCCGTACCAGGTCTGTTGATCACGATCTCAGAAACGAGGACAATGAAATCAGAAGTGGTCTCGATGTTCAACTGTGTGGTGCCTCCCGAGCAGATGTTGGTTGGGTCGGCAGTGACCGACGCTACGATAGGAGCAGCTTCCACGCTCACTGAAGTGGTGGCAGGTTGAGAGACACAACCATTAGCCGTGGCCGTGAACGTATAGGTTCCAATGTTGCCGAACGTAGCACTGCTGATCACAGGGTTCTGGCTGGTGGAATTGAAACCGCCCGGGCCTGTCCACTGGAATGTGGTGCCGATATCAGTGGTACCGGTGAATGTAACCGTTCCACCTTCACATACCGGCCCATCATTGCTGGCGCTCACCACAGGAGTAGGCGTCACATCGATGGATACTTGATTCGATGTGCTGCTCAAGCCGCTGTTCGCGCATGTCACTACCGCCTGGAACCATGTATCCACTGTAAGCCCGGTTACCTGATGTGTAGGCTGGGTCGCACCGGAAATATCAGCGTAAGGCCCACCAGGTGCGGTCGCGCTCTGCCATTGTATCGAAATACCACTGACACCGCTGGAATACCCGGTGAGGCTCAGGTTGGTAGTTGCCGGTGCGCATGCTGGCCCCGCATTGCTGATCGCAGCCGTACCTGCTGTCGGAGTTCCTGCGCAAAGTGGCAGATCCTGAATGATGATGTTGTCCAAGTGGAAATCATAGTCGTTCACGTTATCGATCGGACCATCAGCCGCATAGAAGCCGATGATGACCTCCTGACCAGCGTATGTGCTCAGATCGATGCTTTGTGCCACCATTGAATTGGTGATGGTCGCCGTGTTTGCGGCATTGTAAGTGAGAAGGTCAATGAAGCTGGCGCCGCAATCCGTACTGATACGCACGATCACGCGGTCATCGGTACCCTGCATGCCGTTATTCTCATTCACGTTGCCGTTCCCGTTATCTGTAATGGCCACACTGTAGTTCAGTACAGTACCTGCACCTGCCAGGAATTTTGGTGTTACGATCCACTCATTGCGTGTCGTTGTGAACAGATTCACCCTAGCTGATACACCTGTTCCAAGAACGGTCTGTTGGCTGGCGACCGATGCAACCCAGTTACCAGTGGTACCAGCAGGTAGTGATGCGCCTTGTCCTTCACGCCAACCAGCATGTACGGTGGACAGGTTAGTCCCAGTAAATCCGGTGAAGTTAGCTGCGGTAG
>JAEZDL010000125.1 GCA_023418095.1 Bacteroidota bacterium | reverse complement strand
GATCTGGAAAAGGAAGAGAAGGAACTGCAAGGCCGCGTAATGAAAGGCGGCATCCCGCCCGCCGAATTGGAAAAAGGCTACACCCAGCTCGGCGATCTGGCGCAGCGCATCGCAGCGGTGATGAAGGAATGGGAGGAAGCTTCCGATCAGTTGCAGCTGCTGGAAGAGCAGAAGGCGTGATCGCAGGAGTTTGCTTCACCGATTGTATGAAACTACTTGCGTAGTAGGCGGATCCCGGACACGATCAGGAAAGCGCCAAAGCCGATCGAGATCGCATCGCGCAGATCGAAGCCAT
The DNA here is from genome assembly GCA_023418095.1 of Bacteroidota bacterium. Taxonomy (GTDB): domain Bacteria; phylum Bacteroidota; class Bacteroidia; order Flavobacteriales_F; family PHOS-HE28; genus PHOS-HE28. Next base: position 7,614 of record JAEZDL010000125.1, on the reverse strand, counting down.
CGTACTTGATGAATGGGCTGATCGTGACCCACAATCCGGATACGATCAGCCAGATAGGCCAGCTCTTGTCTGTACGAACATTAGCCATGTCTCGAAGATAAAGTTGGAATTACCTCCTCAGATCAACCCGATCATCATCGCGATCGAAAAGAGAAGCAGCATCGATCCAACGATGATCTGCAGAGCCTTGATCGTGATCTTCCGAAGGAGCTTATTCCCAAGGTAAGCGCCCGCAAAAGCGCAAAGTGTGGCCACGATCACCGGCGTGGTGACCGCTGAGCCATCCGCGCCGATCACTGTGCCGGAGTAAACGATCAACCGCGCCAGATCGATCATCACAGCGATCACCACGCCGGTCGCGATGAAGGCTTCCTTGCTCAACCCGGTCTTGATCAGGAAGGCGCTGCGCAACGCGCCCTGGTGGCCTGAAAGTCCGCCGAAGAACCCGCTGAGCAGCCCGCCGATCGGTACGTAGCGCGGCGGAAAGGAAAGAGCTCGAAGCTGCGGCAACAGATCGAACCACGCGAATACGAAGAGAAGTCCGCCGATCACCAGTTCCAAAGGCGTGATCTGCAATGTGCGATCGCCGATCGCATACGAATGGATCGGCCGCAGATCCACCATCTGGCCGAGCAGCCACGCGCCGGCGATCGCTGCAAGGATAGCGGGAACACCGAAGCGCAACACAAGGGGCCAGCTTGCCTTGCGGCCGACAAGCACCAGCTTGAACAGGTTGTTGAGGAAGTGTACGATCGCGGTGGCTACGATCGCCATTTCGATCGGAAGGAACAGCGCAAAGACGGGAAGCAAAATGGTGCCGAGCCCGAAGCCGGAGAAGAACGTGATGCCCGAAGCCAGGAATGCCGCAAGACCGATCCAGATCAGCTGGTCCACTGACGGGCAAGGTAGCTTGCGAACGTGAAGCGTAGAGTTGCTATCGGTGCGAGGGAGCACTTTGAAATATTTAACGTACCTTTGCCGCTCATTGCGGGGTGGAGCAGATGGTAGCTCGTCGGGCTCATAACCCGAAGGCCGTAGGTTCGAGTCCTACCCCCGCTACTCGGTGAAAGCCCCTGAATTTTCAGGGGCTTTCTGCATTTTTGTGAATACCCAGTTGCTTGCTCCAGTTTCAATCTTTGATATGTTGACCAGTCAGATTAACAACGGCAAGATTTAAAATGGCTTTGCGTAATTGTTGGAGTACTTGGTCCCTCATATCGCTTGTCGAATAGGTTGGGCTTGTTGCTAGGTACTTTGATGTATCCGTGGGATCGCGCATTATGAAAAAGAACCGTTGACCTTCATCCTGTGATTGAAGTATGTTCCTGACGTTTCGGGACGCCTTAATCGTTCTCATATCATCAATAGCTTCTTCAATCGTCGGATACCATCTGGAATTGGTCATGTATAATTGCCGATTGTTCGAACCAACCATTCTGAATCCGTACATCTGCTTTTGCCCATCGTAGAAGGGCTGAATATGGATATCTGAAGGCTCAACAAATAGGCGATTCACCGCATCGCGTTGATCGTTGATCGTTTTGTTCGCTGCCATCAGCTTTACCTCCAGTTCGCGAAGTTGTGAACGCGCTCCCACGTTTTCATCTTGAAATTGCTCGATCGCTTTACGATGATTTTCATCAGCTTGTTCAAGTTCTTTCCTTAATGAATCGTTCTGTTCTTTCAAACGATCGATCTGCCGTTGGGAGTCATGCAAATTCTGTTGTTCTTCCTTCAACCTATCCAGAATCACTTGTTCTTTTACTTCAGCAGCCTTGCTTCGGATCTGTACAGCCTTCTTGCGCCCCATTCGCATGATACGTGCATCAGTGGCTTTTTCCGTACACCATTCCAAACCCCATGTCAGATAAGGAATGCCGATCACATAGATCGTGGCAAATAGAAATGGATAGGCCACTGAATTCAAAAAGTTCCTATAGTCATGTTTGACATGGAATAGTCTATGTTCGACGGACACATCCGATAATAGGAAGTATGCCAGCGATTCCCAATTGATGAACAGCCATGATATGGCAAATGCAGCGACGAAGGGATTTCGTAAGCGATCCCTGAAGTGTTCCCACACTGAATCCCAAGTCTTTTGAACTGATTCCATGCAACGAAGATGATCAATTATAGTAAGTTGGACATTCGCACTCTATGATGAATCGATTGAAATAAGTAGGTTGGCATCATGGATAAAGAAACTGTCACCGCTGGGATTACCTTATTTCAATGGATCGCAATGATCATTCCGCTTGTTGTGTCTATAGCAATTGTGATACTTCAGATTCGTGCAAATGATAAGTTGGAAGGATTGAAAGTAACCCAAGAAAATACCCTATCAATCCGTAATGACGAACGGGCCGCCATCATTAGATTTCTAGAAAGCTATAGCGATTATTTCGAGCACTATCATGCAATAAGGGGTCGCACTACACATAAAGTAATAGCCCCCACAGAGGGTGATATAAAGCGTGGATTGGAATTGCAGGGTAATACACATCGTGCATATGCTGTGATGCAATTTTTCATAACCGATCAACGGCTGAATGGTATTGCAAATTCATTACTTATTATGATGGTGCAATATCATGACATTACTATGCAGTATAAGCGCCTCTGCGAAAATATTGATTTTACAACACCATCTGAAGAGCGATCTCAATGTTATGGTATGCACGCTAGTTATGTGGATAATGCTGATATTTTCACTAAATCAATTCAAATCAACTTAATGGAAGAATTTCGAGAAAAAGGACGGGATTACCTTTATCGGAAATGATTTTCGCTTTGTCCTTTCGTGATTGGATAGTTAATCCCCGCGTGAAGGACAGAAGCGGATAGCCCGCACGAGCCAACCGAAGGGCGGCGAAGGAGGACTATGAGCGTCCCGCAGTACTGCGGGAGGCCTGAACGGCGTTGCTCCCGCAGCAGTGCGGGATGACGCTGGCACGCCCAAAACCCGATCGGAAAACAAGCGCTCGCGCCGTACTCGGTACCTTCGCGTTCCCAAATGGCACACAAGGCAGGCTACGTGAACATTATCGGCGAACCCAACGTGGGGAAGAGCACGCTATTGAACGCGTTGCTGGGCGAACAGCTGGTGATCACCAATCCGAAGGCGCAGACCACGCGCCACCGCATCCTGGGCATCCTGAACGGCGATGATCACCAGCTGATCCTGAGCGATACGCCGGGAATTCTGGATCCGCAGTACAAGATGCACCAGAGCATGATGAAGGCGGTGGACGAAGCCTTGATCGATGCGGACATCCTGATCGTGCTGGTGGAATTCGGGCAGACGCCGGAGCGATCGGAAAACGTGCTGAGGCGCGCCGCGCGTTTCAAGGGGAAGAAGCTGCTGCTGGTGAACAAGGTGGACAAGGGCAACGAGGACCAGGTGCTGGAAGCGCTTCACCTGTGGAAGGAAGCGATGCCCGATGCGAAGGTGGTGCCGCTGAGCGCGCTGCACGATCTGAACGTTTCGGAACTGCGCACGTACCTGATCGAGAACCTGCCGGAGCATCCGCCGTATTTCCCAAAGGATGAATTGAGCGATCGGAACATGCGCTTCTTCATAAGCGAGATGATCCGCGAGAAAGTGCTGGCGCATTACAAGCAGGAGATCCCGTACAGCACCGAAGTGGTGGTGAACAGTTTTGTGGAGGAGGAGAAGATCACGAAGATCCAGGCAGATGTGATCGTGATGCGCGAAAGCCAGAAAGGCATCATCATCGGGCAAGGCGGAAAAGCGCTGACGAAACTCGGCACCGAGGCAAGGCACGCGATCGAAAAATTCCTGGAGAAGAAGGTCTTTCTCGATCTGCGCGTGAAGGTGGATGAGGATTGGCGCGAGGACGATCGGAAATTGAAGAAGTACGGATATTAGAAGAGAGGTGATAACGTGATAAAGTGAAAAGGTGATAAAGCGTTGATGCTCATTCACCATTCACCATTCGCCATTCACCAGCACCATGAGCAACATCGTAGCAATAGTCGGCCGGCCGAATGTGGGGAAGAGCACGCTCTTCAACCGCCTGATCGAGCGCAAGGAGGCGATCACCGATCCAACGGCGGGCACCACGCGCGACCGGCATTATGGCAAGGCGGAATGGAACGGGATCGTGTTCAGCGTAATCGATACCGGCGGCTACGTGAGCGGCAGCGATGATGTGTTCGAAGCGGAGATCCGCAAGCAGGTGATGCTCGCGATCGAAGAGAGCGATTCGATCCTTTTCCTGGTGGATGTGCACCACGGCGTAACCGGCATGGACGAAGCGATCGCGGCGATGCTGCGCCGCGCGAAGAAACCGGTGCTGCTCGCCGCCAACAAGGTGGATGATCATTCGCGCCAGTATGATTCCGCGGAATTCTACGGACTTGGATTGGGTGAAGTGTACAACATCGCCGCGCAAAGCGGCGCCGGCACCGGTGAGTTGCTCGATGCGCTGGTGCAGGGTTTTGCCAAACCGAGTGAAGAAGAAGAGGAGGAGATCCCGAAGTTCGCGATCGTAGGGAAGCCGAACGTTGGGAAATCGTCGCTGGTGAACGCCTTGCTCGGTCGTGAGCAAAACATCGTTACGCCGGTCGCAGGAACTACCCGTGATCCGATCAACACGCGATGGAACGTGTTCGGTTTCGATGTGATGTTGCTCGATACCGCAGGGATCCGGAAGCGATCGAAAGTGGACGAGGACATCGAGTTCTACAGCGTGATCCGATCGGTACGCGCGATCGAGGACAGCGATGTGTGCCTGTTGATGATCGATGCGCAGGATGGCGTGCAGCAACAGGACCTGCACATCCTATCGATCATCCAGAAGAACGGCAAAGGCCTGGTGGTGCTGGTGAACAAATGGGACCTGATCGAAAAAAGCACCAACACGATGAAGGAATTCGAGGCCGAAGTGAAGCACCGGCTCGAACCGTTCACCGATGTTCCGGTGGTATTCATCTCGGTGCTTGAAAAGCAGCGGATCTTGAAGGCGATGGAAATGGCGATGCAGGTTTACGGGGATCGCAAGCGCCGGATCCCAACGCGCAAATTGAACGACGATCTGCTGCCGGAGATCGAGCGCAGGCCACCACCGATGTACAAGGCGAAGCAGGTAACGATCAAGTTCATCACGCAGCTGCCCACCTACGTGCCCACATTCGTTTTCTACTGCAACCTGCCGCAATACATCAAGCCATCGTACGAGCGCTTCCTGGAGAACCGGTTGCGTGAATTATACCGTTTCACCGGGGTGCCGATCCGGCTTTTCTTCCGGAAGAAATAGTTCCGATCGGTCTTCATCTTTGTAGTATGAACGATGGTCGCGAGCGCTGTGCGTGGTGTTTGAAGGATCAGGCCTACATCGATTACCACGACAAGGTCTGGGGCTTTCCCGAGCACGATGATCGCAAACTGTTCGAGAAGATCTGTTTGGATGGCGCGCAGGCCGGCCTGAGCTGGCACACGATCCTGATCCGCACCGAAGGTTATCGCAAAGCGTTCGATGGCTGGAACGCGGAGAAGATCGCGCGATACGGCGAAAAGGACATCGATCGGCTGATGAACGACAGCGGGATCATCCGCAACCGCCAGAAGATCAACAGCGCGATCAAGAACGCGCAAGCGTATTTGAGGATCAAGGAGACCGGCACCTTCAACGACTTTCTCTGGAAATATGTGGATCACAAGCCGATCGTGAACCACTGGAAGGAATTGAAGCAGATCCCAGCGAGTACGCCACTTTCCGATCGGTTAAGCAAGGATCTGAAGAAAGCAGGTTTCAGTTTCGTCGGCACCACGATCGTCTACGCGTTCATGCAGGCGATCGGCATGGTGGATGATCATTTGGTGACGTGCTGGCGAAGGACCGATCGCTGAGTCCGGACTAACTTTACATCATGGCCCGCAAACCGATCGTAATAACGCCGAAGGACAAGGACGAAGAGGTGTTGCTTCTTCAATTGATCAAGCGCATGGGCTTGAACGCACGAGCACTCGATGTAGAGGAACTGGAAGATCTAGGCATGTCCATACTACTCTCGAAGGTCGATCGGAGTAAAAAAGCCGATACGGAGCGTGTGATGCGGAAGCTCCGATCTTCGGAATGAAGTTCATTTTACTTCGGTCCTTTGAACGAGATGTTGCCGGTCTTGACCCGCTCGTAAAGAAGAAGCTTTTGCGCGTGATCGAACAGATCGAGCAGGTACGATCCATTGGACAACTTTCGAATATTAAGAAACTGAAAGGACATTCATCTGCATACCGTATTAGGATCGGAGATCACAGGATCGGAGTATTCCTACAAGGTGATGTGATCGAATTGGCCAGAATAGTTCATCGGAAAGAGATCTATCGCATCTTCCCATGAGAACGCCGGTAACATCTTTCCAGATCCAGCGGATCGAAAATGGATCCATCGAACGCGCCGATGATCTGCTCGTAACCGAAGAACCGTTGGAGATCCGCCTTGGCCATGGCCCGATCGATGATCGCAAGGAGATCCAGTTGAGCGTCACCATGCGCACACCCGGCGACGATGAAGAACTCGCGACTGGTTTTCTCTACACCGAAGGCATCATTTCCGATCCAGCCGATCTCGTCTCCATCAAGCATTGCATTGATGTGAAGGAAGAGGAACAAGGCAATGTGATCCGCGCAGAGCTTGATCCGCAGATCGCCATTGATCCGAAGAATTGGCAGCGGAATTTCTACACCACGAGCAGTTGCGGTGTCTGTGGCAAAAGCAGTCTGGACGCGGTGCTCGTGCAATGCAGGCCGATCGCACCGATCGGAGATCCCGATCCCAGGGTCATCGCTTCACTGCCCGAAAAAATGCGTGCTGCGCAAACGGTCTTCAAACACACCGGCGGCATTCATGCTGCAGCGCTGTTCGATCGAGAAGGCCAATTGTTGTTGCTGCGCGAGGACATCGGCCGCCACAACGCGGTGGACAAACTGATCGGCGCAATGATCCGCGGAAAGATCGCACCGCAGGAAAAATTGCTGCTCGTCAGCGGCCGCGCGGGTTTCGAGCTGGTGCAGAAATGCGCCGTGGCCGGCATTCCGCTCATGGCCGCCGTGGGCGCTCCATCCTCACTCGCCGTGCAACTCGCTCGCAGTTCCGGTTTGAAGTTGATCGGTTTCCTGCGCGCCGATCGGTTCAACATCTACTCCTGAATGTTTTTGGGCGTGCCGGCGTTGAATGCACGCCGTCGCGCTATCCGCTGCAAGTCCTCCCTTCGGTCCGGGCTTTCCGCTGCTATCGCTCACGCAACATCCGGCCAGATGATCCTGCGATCGAATAACTTTGGGTCATGACCACTCAGGAAAAGAAATTGGAGATCAGCAAGATCATGGATGAGGTGCCCGAGACCATCCTTGAAGAGATCCTGTCCTATCTCAAGGAGTTCCGTTCATTGAGTGAAGAGGAGCAAAAGCGTCAGATCGCCTTGAAGCGGATCCTGGTCGAGAAAAGATCATTGCTGCTCCGTCTGGCCCAATGATCACGCTGAAAGAAGCTCTGGCCATACATTCAACGATCGTTGCTACAACAGGAGGTGCAGATGGCGTGAGAGATCAGGGTGGATTGGAATCTGCTTTGGCAAGACCGTACGCCT
>JAEZDL010000086.1 GCA_023418095.1 Bacteroidota bacterium | reverse complement strand
TCGACCTTCTTCGCTTCTTCGAGTGTCTGGAATTTCGGTTTCTGTTGCGGCCGGTATTCCAGCGTGTTCAGATCGAGCGCGAGGATCTCGCCTTTCTTACCCGCCGAAGCCTCTGGCGAAGGAGGGTCGATTTTCAACTTCATAAAGAAGCCCTTGCCGGTCTTGCTGCCGAGCATTCCCTTCTCGGCCATCTTCTGCACGTAGTCGGGGATGGTGAAGATGGCGTTCTGCTCATCATCGGGTGCGTTGGCCTTTACACCGTTCGCGACGTGGATCATGGTGTCCAGTCCGACAACGTCCGTCGTTCTGAAGGTGGCGCTCTTGGGGCGGCCGAGAACAGGTCCGGTGAGTCGATCGACCTCTTCCACCGTAAGGCCCATTTCCTTCACCAGATGCAACAGGCCCATGATGCCGAATACGCCGATGCGGTTGGCGATGAAGGCGGGCGTGTCCTTGCAAAGCACCGTGACTTTTCCAAGCACGCGCTGGCCGTAGTCCTCAAGGAAGTGGAGGATCTCCGGATCGGTGTCGGGGCCGGGGATGAGCTCGAGCAACGGCAGGTAGCGCGGCGGGTTGAAGAAGTGCGTACCGCAGAAGTGCTTGCGGAAATCTTCGCTGCGCCCTTCGGCGATGTCCTTGATGGGGATGCCGCTGGTGTTGGTGGTGATGAGGGTGCCGGGCTTGCGGTGCTTTTCGACCTTTTCGAGGAGGCTTTGCTTGATGTCCAGTCGCTCGACCACCACTTCGATCACCCAGTCGCAATCCTTGATCTTCGCGAGATCATCATCGAAGTTGCCGGTGTTGATGCGCTTCGCGAACTTCTTGTCGTAGATGGGGGAGGGGTTGCTCTTGAGCGCGGCGGTGAGCGCGTCGTTGACGAGTTTATTCCTATCGCTTCCTTCCTTGGGAACAATGTCCAGCAACAGCACTTCCGCGCCGATGTTGGCGAAGTGGCAGGCGATGCGGCTGCCCATGACGCCGCTGCCGAGCACGGCCACTTTGCGGATGTGGCGGCCGGAGAGCGGCTTTTCGTCCTGCCCGAGGGTGAGTTTCTTGGGATATGCTGTATTGGTAGGCGTGCTCATTGAAAGGGATGAGAATTTCGATCGATCGGAACATCGATCCATACATGCAACGAAAGTAACCTCTGTTGCCTGCGTTCTTGGAGTTGAGCTGGATCGGAATGGTTGTTGACAAAGGGCGACCAGCTACTTTTATGATCAACTTCACCGCCATGCGCTTTTCACTGCTTTCACTTGCGGCGATTCTCGTGCTGTCACTTGGATCCTGCAAGAAGGATGATCCCGATCCGATCACACCCGCTCCTGCTGGATCTACTCCGCGATTGATCCTGAAGTTCAAGTTCGACAGCACGCAGGTTCGTTTGGGCAGCAACGGACAACCGGCCGCAGTTCCTGCTGGGCACGGCGCACAACATCCGCGCTTCAATAAGATGAGCGGGCATTACGTGGAACTCGCTCCTACCGCATGGACCCTACCTGGTGCAGGAGATGTTGTCTATCATGCACCGGAAACCACGGCGGGTGGCGACAATGCGATCGATTTTTCGCAGGCTGTTCTCGCTGGTGAAGGTGAGGCTTTCCTGAATATTCCGCTCTCCGATCTCGATCCTGGAACGTACCCGTACCTGCGCGTTTCGATCGGTTACCAGAGTTACGACATTGATTTCCGGCACACCGATCCAAATTTTGGTGTCTTTGATCTGGAAGCTACGGTCGCTTCGTTCATCGGCTTCAATACATACATCAGTTCATTTCAGGTGAGCGAGCAGACGATCGAAGTGAACGATGATAGGCTGCAAGGTTTCTGGGCGTTCGAGATCCTTGATCCGCCCGTGCCGATCCCGGCGCAGTCCGGTCAGGCTCCTCCCGGCGCCACTACTGTGCCCAATCCGATCTTCGATTCATCGCCGATCCCGCCTGGATCTTGCCTGGTCACCGGTGTTTTCGCGGAGCCTTTGGTGATCAGTGGAAATGAGACCAGTGATGTGATCATCGAGGTTTCGATGAGCATCAACAACAGTTTCGAATGGATCGATGTCGCGGGTGACAACATCTTCGAGCCCGGTGCTGGCGATCAGGTTGTTGATATGGGTACGCGCGGAATGATCCCCACGCGGATCCAGTGATCTAACTAGGTTGCTCATCGCGACGCGCTTCGCCATCGATGTACAGCACCATGCCTTCCGATCCGCTCCAGCGGTATTGAACGCGACCGGCTTCGATCGGCCGATCGAGCACGCCGCGCAGGTCATCGAACAAGATCAGTTCATCCAGCGCAAAGCTGAATACAAGCTGATCCGCTTCCCTGGTGATCCGCGTATCGGGTGCGATGTTGCGATGTTTCAATTCCATCTCTTCGCCCTCACCCTGGCGCTCGATCTTCGCAACGTTCAAGTATCCCAGATCGGTGAAGCCTTTCGCATTGAAGCGGATCGCTTTCTGGCCCCAGCTGTTGCGCTCCCCGAAGTTCGCAAGTATGATGTATGATCCTTCTCCGATCGGATCGGCGAAGAAGGTCGGGAACATCGTCCAGCTGTCGTTCGCAGAAGATGATCGCGCAAGGATCTCATACGTGCTGTCAGGCTTTGCCCGATAGTGATACAACCGCAGTCCCGCTTCGCGGTCGCCTTCATTGAGTTTTTCCTCGGAAAGCTTGTGCGAAGCGACCATCAGGAATGTGCCATCCTTCAGATCGAACGTGGTTTGGATCAGCAATGTGTCATGCTTCACATTGTCATCGATCTGTTCGAAAGCGATCGGCAATGATGGATCACGATCCGGTCGCTCAATGGTTAATTCGGTTCGATCCTCCGTCCTTTCCGGATCGGTCTCATCGGTGCAGCCCACAGCACCGAACGCGATCATGATCGCAACGATCGAAGTCCGCATCAGTCGGTGATCTCGCCCGATCCCGTTACGTTCTTGTTCACGCTCGGTGGATCGCCTTTGTAGCGGATATTGCCGCTGCCGGTAACGTTCGCCTGCAGTGCATCAGTAACATGGATGTTTATGTCGCCGCTTCCGATCACATCGGCCTTTGCCGTGGCGCATTGAAGATCGCCCGCCTTGATGTCGCCGCTGCCGTGGATGATGCCGGTGAATTCCTGGCACATCCCCAACACTTCCAGATCGCCCGCGCCGGTGATGGATGCGTTCACTTTCAGTGCGTTCACCACCACGCTCAGGTCTCCGCTGCCCGCAATCTCCAATGTCATTTCATCGCTATCGAATTGATCCTCACTGATCACATCGCCGGAACCCTGGATCGATACGCTGCGAAGCGTGGGTACCTGCAGATGCACGATCACATCATCCCCGGACTTGTAGCATTGCGTGGTGCGGATCGACCAGACGCCGTTGCGCACTTCCTTATCGACCAGGTCCATGATATTCGGTTGCGCTTCGATCTCCACGCGCTGCGTATCCGATCGGTGGATCCTCACTTCCACGGGGCCTTCCACGATCAATCCTTGGAACGGCGCGATCTCCAGCACCCGTCTTTCCGGATCGCCTTCACCTTTGATGCAATCGTTGCCACAACCGAAAAGAAGAATGCTGCCTGCGAGAAATGTTGCGTGTAATATCCTCATTGGTGAAGCGATAAGGTGCCGGTACGTTCGACGCCGTTGATGGTGAAGATGTAAAAGTATGTGCCTGGCACGGCCTTTTCGCCGGCGGTCGTGCGGCCATCCCACTGCAGGTTGTACCGATCGCCGAAATGTACGCGTTCACCAAAGCGATTGAAGATCTGTATCTGTGAACAAGGTCCCAAAATGCGATCGGTGATCGGCCCGAAAACATCGTTGATGCCATCGCCGTTCGGAGTGAAGATGTTCGGGAAGACGAGATCGGCAGGATCTTCCATCTCAGGCGTGTTCACATCCAGCACCCAGGTGTTGAACGTGCCGTCGTTGTTCTCGATCGTGAGGGAAACGGAAAGGATCGATCCATACGGGAATTCGTGGATCGGTGCAAGCGCTGAGCTCGTGGTGCCATCGCCGAAATCCCACGTTTGGGAAAGCGCCGGTTGTTCGTTCTGGAAATAGGCTTTCACAGCCTCGCAACCATTCTCGAACCGCACCGAAATAGGATAGATCTGCCCGAAAAGATCACCCGTTGCCACCAAAAGACCCATTACAAGCATGGATCGGAAAAGGCTGGGGAACTTCTGCGTGAATGATCTCAAGGCAATTCTCATTTGAAGCTTCGATCGTTGACCAAATTTGACGTTCTTCGCCGCCGCAAAATCCATTGCACGCATCGGATTGTTACCATCCGATCGTTGAATAACCCGATCGTGCAACGAAACAAAGCGCTGTAACCCACGTATATTGTTGATAATAGCCGGTATGCGCCGGTTCCAGATCGATGCACGCAGCCATATCCGATCACGGATCTTTGTTGCTCCAGGCGAGGGAGACCTTGCTCGGCAGGATCGTATTGGATGAGAATATCTTTCTTCATCTCGGCACGGTCGATCCTGCGATCGTTCAACGGCTGCTTTCAAAAGCGGAGGAACATTCGATCATGAGCGGCGATCCCGTGATGTTGCGCAAGCGGTTGTTCAGCGTAATGGTGGAAGGCTTGGAGAACATCCAGCGGCACGCCAGTGGTGCGCTCAACAGCAGTGCCGCTGTGCTTTTAAGACCGATCCCGAACGGTTATTCGATCCATTTCGGCAACGGCATGCCTTCCATCGTGGCAACGATCCTCGATCAACGCCTCGCCCTCTTCAACCAGATGGACGATGACGATCTGAAGGAGCATTACTTGAAACTGCTCGAGAGCAATGGCCGCACCGAGCGCGGCGGAGCAGGATTGGGTCTGATCTCCATAGCTCGAAAGTCCTCCGGTCCCATGCTCTTCGAGAGCATTACAGTTAGTGAGGATTCCGTCTACGGAATGTTCCAGGTGAACGTCATGCTGGCCGGTTGACCGGCTTTGCTTCATCGCCATATGCGTATGATCGCAAGTGGCTGAAGCGCTCCGTCAATTCACCGTTCTGTGCGATCGTTGCCCGCGCGATCATTCCTTCCTTATCACCATTGATGAAATGCGGAAGTACTTTTTCCAGCAGGTCGTTGCCGAAGGCATTGGAAGCATCGCGCGGAAGTTCGCATGGCAGATTGTCCACCGCCATCACGGTGATCGTTCCTTCACTGCCAGCAGGCTTCTCTTCACCCGTTGCCCGAACGTAGCCATAGAACGGATCGGCGATGGTGGAAGCACGCAGCGTGCTATCGATCGGCCCGCCGATGTCGCAACTGATGTCGGCGATCACCTGAAGTTTCAGACCTGGATCACGCAGATCATCCGCTGAAATGATCTTCGGTCCGCGCGGATCCCAGAAATGACAGGCGATGTAGATCTGCGCATGCTTCGCATACGGCAGGAATTTCGATCGATGACCTGTGGGATCGTTGTGAAACGCTTCGCGATCAAAAGGCTTTCCATCGATCCGCTCGTACAGATCGGCCGATCCAAGGATCGTGTAGATCGGTCCTGAATGACCCGCGTTCAGGAATTCCGAGGGTTTCACGCGCTGAACCCCGGCGCGTTCCAGCACGCCCATCGCGCCTTTGCCGACACGGCCGCCGCCGGTGAGCACGATCCGCAGATCCTTCGGCAGCGGATAGGCATGAAGATGCTTCTCCAATTCCTCCAGATCATGGCATTCGTGCGCTGGTTTCAGCGCCGGGCCACCGTGGATCAATTGCCATCCGCGGAAAGCGTTGTACGCACCCACCACACCGGCCCAATGCCCGAACGCGATCACACGTTCACCTTCTGCGTTCGTGAGCAATTCATGGTCGATCAGGCGGATCTTTCGATCGAGCACGGTGCGCAGCAATTTCTGGTTATGCGGTTGCTTCTTGATCGTGTGACTGAAGAAGAGGTAGCTCTTTCCCGGAAGCAGATCAGCGATCGGAACTTCCTTCACGCCAAGGATCAACTCCCGATCATAGAGCCGATCGGCCATTGGAATGCCCAGTGCTTCATACTCCGCATCCTTGAAGGCGCGGACTTCACTTCGCTGCACAACGAGATCGAGATCGGGATACCGATCGAGGGCTTTGCGGCATTGATCGGGAGTGAGGGGGACCCGGCGATCCGCCGGCTGCTTGCCTTCGCGGATGATGCCGATCTTGCGGTAGGATAAGGCCATTACTGGCCGCGAATTTACGGGATCGGGGTTGGTGGGATCGTTAAAGGTTGGGAACTTCAGTTCCGGTTGTAACTTGAATGAAATGCCTTCCCATGAAAGCTCTTCCTGAGCCGGACTTCAGGTATTTTTCAAAAGCGAATGCCTTGTATTTATCTGTGAAGCCGAAGGCATTGATGCATTCAACAGGAAGTCTGGACTTGGTGTAGTGAATGTATCCTTTCTGATGCCTATCAAAGCGTTCAGCAAGATCACTCG
>JAEZDL010000276.1 GCA_023418095.1 Bacteroidota bacterium | reverse complement strand
TCTGGCGCAACTGTTTCCCATCCGCGAAACGCACGACTGGCACAAGCAATCCTTCTTCCACCGCAACGGCCACACCGATGTGTACGTGCTGGTTGTACCGGATCCGATCGCCGAGCCAGCTGCTGTTCACTTTCGGGTGCTGTTTCAACGCTTGTGCAGCGGCCTTGATCACCAGATCGTTGAAGCTGATCTTCTCCGGCTTGATCTGCGCATTGATCGCTTCACGCACCTGCATGGCGCGCGTCATGTCCATCTCGATCGTGAGATAGAAATGCGGAGCGCTGAATTTGCTTTCCGCTAGTCGGCGCGCGATCGTTTTGCGCATCTGGCTCACCGCCACCTCTTCGAACTGCTCGATCTGCGGCACCGCAAAACCAGCACCGCCACCGGTGAAGTTCTCGATGTCGCGCTTGGTCACACGGCCTTCATCGCCTGATCCCGGAACACGCTGGATATCGATCCCTTTCTCCTCGGCAAGCCTTCGTGCGAGCGGACTTGCCTTTACGCGTCCGTTGGTGGTTCCCGCCGGAACAGGTTGTTGGCGCACGGGAGCAAATGCGGGTTTCGCTGAAGGTGCATGGCCATTGCTTTTTGGCGCCGGCGCTTTCGCTTCAACTTTCTCCTCGCCGACTTCCGCAAGGATCTCCTCACCTTTCTCCACGCCTTTCATCGGCTTCGCAGCCTCGGCGCGTTCTTCCTTCTTCGGCTGATCGTCCTGTTCTTTCTTCGGTGCCGGCTGATCCTTCAGCAATCCGCTGATGTCCTCTCCCTCCTTCCCGATGATCGCGAGGATGCTATCCACCTCGGCGGCCTTCCCCTTCTCCACGCCGATGTGCAGCAACACACCGTCGGTGAAACTCTCAAAATCCATCGTGGCCTTGTCGGTCTCGATCTCGGCGAGCACATCGCCGCTCTTCACCTGATCGCCCACTTTCTTGTGCCAGTTCGCCACCACACCTTCCGTCATGGTGTCGCTCAGCTTCGGCATTTTAATGATCTCGGCCATGTCAGTCCTTCACGTAAGGGTAATCGGTCTGGAAATAAACGTCCTTGTACAATTCATCCTCCGGCGGGTACGGACTTTCCTCGGCGAATTTCACCGCTTCCTCCACCTCCTTCTTCACGGCATCATCGATCGCCTGCAGTTCCGCCTCGGTCGCGAATTTCTTCTCCAGGATCGTGGCGCGCACGTTCTCGATCGGATCCTGCTTCTTGTAGCTCTCCACTTCCTCCTTGGTACGGTATTTCTGCGGATCGCTCATGCTGTGGCCCTTGTACCGGTAGGTCTTTATGTCCAGCAGGTACGGGCCGTTCCCCGATCGCGCATGCCCGGCCGCCATGGCGATCGCATTATGCACATCTTCGCAACGCATGCCGTTCACACCCATGGCCGGCATTTCATAGCTCAGGCCGATCTTGCTGAGGTCATGCACGTTGGTGGTGCGCTCCACGCTGGTGCCCATCGCGTAATTGTTGTTCTCGATGATGAACACCACCGGCAACTTCAAGGTCATCGCCATGTTGAACGTTTCGTGCAGGATGCCCTGGCGCACGGCGCCATCGCCCATGAAGCAAAGCGTTACGTGATCCTCGCCGCGATACTTATCCGCGAATGCGATCCCCGCACCAAGGCCGATCTGCCCGCCCACGATGCCGTGGCCGCCGAACAGGTTCCGCTGCCGATCGAAGTAGTGCATGCTTCCGCCCTTGCCCTTGCTGGTGCCGGTGATCCGCCCGAAAAGCTCGGCCATCACGTTCTTGGATGATGCGCCCAACACCAGTGGATGTGCGTGATCGCGGTAGCCGGTGATGAACCGATCGCTTGTGCGCACCGCTGTGATCATGCCCGCAAGGATCGCTTCCTGGCCGATGTAGAGATGGCAGAAACCGCCGAACTTCTGCATGGTGTAGAGCTGGCCGGTCTTCTCCTCGAAACGACGCATGAGCATCATCTCCTTGAACCAGCGCATATAGGTCTCCTTGCCGAAACTGCTCTTCTGGACGCTTTGTCCGTTGGTCTTCTCCTGCTTGCCCTGGGCGGTCTTTGTGGCCATGATGATCTGCGGCGAACTTGAAGGGCAAATATAACCCCCGCCTTTCGTAGGCCCGGCCGATCAGAGATGCTCCGGAGTGAAAGCGAGCGGCAGGAGAGAGGAAACATCCGGCACTTCGATCACCGATCCATCGGCACCGGCGAGCAACAAGCGGATAGGCGAGCCCTGTCTTACCTGCTGCTCGAGCAGCACCTGCCTGCAAACCCCGCACGGTGAAACGGGCTGATCTTCGCCGAGCTTCTTTGCAGCGATCGCCATCACTTCAACGATCGCCTTTGGATCCTGTGCGAGAGTTGTGTGCAAGCAGTTCCGTTCGGCGCAAATGCCGGCCGGGAAGGCGGCGTTCTCCTGGTTGTTGCCCGACCGGACCGATCCATCTTTCGATCGGAGCGCCGCGCCAACATGAAAACCCGAATACGGAGCGTAGGCCCGATCGGCGGCAATGATCGCTTCCTGCAGGACTTGCTGATCGGAAGGCGGCAATCGATCGGCACTGGAATGCCGCGTGAATTCAAAGCCGATCCTGATCGGTGTGCTGCCAGCGCTCATTGAGCGCGAAAGTAGGCCAGGGTCGGGGTGAAGCTTTAATTTCCGAGAATCGTTGACTTTTAAGACCGATCGAAATTTTAATTAAGTAGATTCGATCGCATTTGAGGAGATGTGGATCTGCAAATAGGCGCAGGGTCCCAGAAGGAGACCCTGCGGAGGTATACGAACAAAGACACTCATCATTCATTAGAGAGATGCGAACATACGGAATTATAGCTTGGTTAGCCTTGTTGAGTGGCTTCGTACAGGCCCAGCAACCCTTCGAGAAATTCTACAATTCAGGTGTTTCATATCAGATGAAGCTGATCGAATTGAGCAGCGGTAATCTGTTAGCAGCCTTGGCCTTGTATCCTGGTATTTCGTTAATGGATGCAAATGAACTTCCGCACTTCTGATCAGAATGGGACTCAACTTGAACTGTTCGATGCCCTCGGCAGGTGCGTACAAATTCTGACCGTTAAGGACGCAGAAACGGTTCTTTTGACCAAAAACCTTGCACCTGGAAACTTTGTTCTTAAGGCAACAACTGGAACAGGAACGGAAAGTATTAACTTGATCAAACTTCCTTAAGATGAAACGAGTCCTGGTTGTAGTATTGATAGCTGCACATTCCCTTTATGCAGATTCACAAAGCCCAGAATGGGTTTCGCACCTTCAAGGTTCATATGATGTTAGCGGATCAAGTATTTGTCGCGATGGTGATAACAACATCTATTTGACCGGTAGAATGAGCAGTGGATCGATCAATGGCGAACCGTTCACCACCGGGGACGCCTATGATATCTACCTGGCAAAGTTCAACTCTACAGGAAATCTTGTTTGGACATCTCTTGTCGGTGGCGATCATCCTGATCCCTTTAGTGGAGGCGAATCGGGATACTCTGTAGTATATGATAGCTTGAGTAATTCGATCTATCTCGGTGGTGCGTATAGTTCCAGTAATGGCACGGCTAGTTTCGGCACGATCCAAATCGGCGGCGCTGGAGGTTTTTTGCTAAGTATGACACCGACGGCGAATGTCTTTGGGTGCGCACCACGACTAACTGTAGTGCAAGAAGTATTTCGGTTGATGAAGAGGGTTCTATTTATGTTTTTTCATTGGATAATAACACGATATATCCTCTACAATACCCTGGAGGTATTACTCTACCAAATGGCCCAAGCATAGGAAAGTATACATTGGCGGGCGATCTGCTTTGGGCGAAAAGCCTTGGTTCCAATTTCACTACGGAGATCATTGTGAGGAATGGAGTGGTGCATTTGATCGGATATGCCGAAAGCACTGGTGCGATCCTTTTGGAAGAGACGCTTACGGATACGGCTGGAGAATTTGGATTTTTAGCTCACTTGGATACAGCGCTGACCAATATTATTTTTTTGGAAGAGTTGATATCACCAGAGCATGCTGCCCCTTTAAATGGGTTTGTGGAGCCCAATGGAGATTGGTCCATCGCCGGCATATTTATGGGAGACTTGATCGTTCAGAGCGATACACTATTTGGAGTCACAGATGAGTATCGTCCATTCATTTTGAAGTTGGACCCCGATGGTAACTTAATCTGGAAATATACGAATGACGCAAATTGTGTTTCAGCAATAGCGACAACGGCTCCCGATTCTTCGCTATACATAGCACTAAACTTCAGCGGTGCCTTCGATCTTCCACTCGGAACTATCGCAGCGAATTCACAATACAACTTCACAGTGATCCGGCTAGATCAGAATGGCGTTCCCATGGGCGTGATAAGTAATGGCCCTATAGAGTATGCACGGGTGAATGTTCAAACTACAAGTGATAATGGGGTGGTCGTGGTTTCTGAATCAACAGGTAGGATCGATTTTGGCAACGATCTAACGATCACAGGTGTTCAGGATGTATTCGTGGCGAAGTACGGCCCGCTTATTACCTCAATCGCACCCAAAACATCATTGGATGGCCAACTCCTGATCTACGCCAATCCCAATGATGGCACCTGCCTTATCGAACTGCCGGAATCAGTCCAATTCACTGAAGGTCTCGTGCTAAAGATCAGTGATTCACAAGGCCGTTTGGTGCAATCCATCCCTATCAGGAGATCAGAGGAAAAGATCGCGTTGGATATCCGGGCCCAAGCCAAAGGCATGTATCCGGTGGAGCTCACCGATGGAAAGCAGCGGTATACGGGAACGATCGTCTTCCAATAACCTGCTTAGATCGCCTGTTCCAAAGATCAGGGCCAACTCTTCCATGTAGCTCTTGAACGTCTACAGAGATCCCGATCTGGCTGCACGATCCAGCCCTACATGTCATACCTCGGAGTAGCTCCCACGTAACGGGAACCTTCATTTTACGTTAAACCCCCTGCATTTCCCTAGATTTGGCGCACCAATTCCGGTCCGTGTCCGAGATCGATCAGCTCATAGCGCAGTTCCAGCCCATTTCGCTTGGCGAGATGGATGGCGTGAAGCTGCAGGATCGTGTGGACACGAAGTACGTGCTGGGCATGCACCAGCTGCCGGAGGTGTTCCGCCGCATGCTGGATGATTACCGGTTGTTGGAAGTGAACGGTGTGCGCGGCACGAATTACCGATCGCTCTACTTCGATACCGCCGATCTGAAGCATTTCAACGATCACCACAACCGGCGCGTGTTCCGCAGCAAGGTGCGTTTCCGCGAGTATCTCGGCAGTGATCAGGTATACCTGGAAGTGAAGCGGAAGAACGGCCGCGGCCGCACGGACAAGAAGCGGATGCGCGTGGATGCGATCCCGCAAATGCTCTCGCCCGATCAAGCCGCGTTCATCACCCGATCGGGCGGAGGTTCCGGGCAAATGGTCGCGACCATCTGGAACCATTTCACCCGCTACACGTTCGTGAACAAGCACCGGCCCGAGCGGCTCACGATGGACATCTCCCTCACCTTCAGCGATCCCTCCGATCGGAAGTTGTTGGAGAACGTGGTGGTGGCCGAGTTGAAGCAGGAACGGATGGATCGGACATCCACCTTCGTGCAGATCATGCGAAGCATGGGCCTGAGACCTTGCAGCATGAGCAAATACTGCATCGGCATGCTGGCGATCGGCCGGCCGGTGAAGCACAATGGCTTCAAGGAAGTGTTATTGAAATTGCAACGACTGCGCCAGGCAGCATGAACAGATCCCTCCCAAGCAAAGCATGAAGATCTTCGGAATGCCGCTGTTCCACGCGGATATGTGGGAGCTTCTTTTCAAATTCTGCATCGATCTGGTGGTGCTCTTCGTGCTGATCAGGTTGATCTACTATCCGATGCACCGGAAGAAGGATTACCTCTTCACGTATTTCCTCTTCAACATCCTGATCTTCTTCCTGTGCGTATTGCTGAACAGCGTGAAGCTTTCGATCGGTTTCGCCTTCGGCCTCTTCGCCATTTTCGGTGTGCTGCGCTACCGCACGGAGCAGATCAGCATCAAGGACATGACGTACCTGTTCGCCGTGATCACCATCGCTGTGATCAATTCGCTGGCGAGCAAGAAGGTGAGCATCGCGGAACTGCTCTTCACCGACGGTATGATCCTGATCATGACCTTCGCCCTGGAGCGTCTCTGGCTCACCCGGCATGAGGCGGTGAAATTCCTGATCTACGAACGGATCGACCTGATCAAACCCGAGAACAAGGAACTGCTCTTCGCCGATCTGAAGGACCGGCTGGGGGTTACCGTTTCGCGTGTGGAGATCGGGCGGATCGACCTTTTGAAGGATACCGCGCAGATGCGGGTGTATTTCTTCGAGGATGAACAGAGCCACGGCAATTTCATGGATCTGCCGAAGGACAATGGCGATGATTGATCCGTGATCAACCTTTGCGCTGAACAAGCGCGATCGCATACGCCGCAACGCCTTCCTTTCTCCCAACGAAGCCCATTGTTTCATTGGTGGTGGCCTTGATGCTCAGCGCGTTCATTTCGATCCGCAGCAGTGAAGCGATCACCGATCGCATCTGTTCCACGTAAGGCATGATCTTGGGCCGCTCGAGAACAAGTGTCGAATCAACATTACCGACCACCCAACCTTCCCGATCGAGCAGATCCACGACCGATCGGAGCAGGTCCTTGCTATCGGCTCCTTTCCATCTTTGATCGGTATCAGGGAAATGTTTGCCGATATCGCCCAGTGCTACAGCACCAAGAAGCGCATCGCAGATCGCATGGAGAAGCACATCGGCATCGGAATGGCCGATCGCACCAACGGAATGCGGGATAAGAACGCCGCCGAGCCAGAATTCACGGCCCTCTGCGAGCCGGTGCACGTCGTAGCCGAAGCCAACGCGCATCATCCTTCCACGGCAGGCTTCTTCGATCCCGGCGCACCGAAACGGAAACCGAGCGTGAAGCGAAGGGTGTTCGCCAGCGGGCTGCGTTGTGCGTTCGCGATCAGGTAGCTCAGATCCAGCGAGAACATGCTGTAACGCACACCGGCGCCAAGTGTGAAGTACTTGCGGTTTCCCTTGTTGTAATGCTCCCAGAAATAACCTGTACGGAACGCGAACTGATCGGCATACCAGTATTCCAGGCCGCCGGCAAGGTTTATCTCCTGCATCTCTTCACGGAATTTGCTTCCATTGAGCACTGAATAGGTGCTGTCATCGTTCATGATCACAACGCCCGGCGCATCGGAGAAACTTCCAAAGATGCCTTCAGCAACACCCACATCCGGATTCCGCCCACTGATCACCGCGCGCTGATCGGTCGTTGGATCGATGCGGTTGTCAGGATAATACACGGGCGGTGTAGGCACGAGCAATTTGTTCACATCAGCATTGAAAGTGATGCTGTTGTAATCATCCAGATCCACCTTGAACGAAGGGCCGAGACGCAGATTGATCGGAATGAAGTCCTGCGCGGTGGTCTCGGTGTACGACATCT
Source organism: Bacteroidota bacterium (assembly GCA_023418095.1). Lineage (GTDB taxonomy): Bacteria > Bacteroidota > Bacteroidia > Flavobacteriales_F > PHOS-HE28 > PHOS-HE28. Next base: position 2,446 of record JAEZDL010000276.1, on the reverse strand, counting down.
TCGCACCCACGTTGGAAACGTTCAACCCGAAAGCGAATGTCGCATCATTGTCACCGAGTTGCATCTCGGGTTTGAAATAGTAGAACGAAACATCTGCCGCCACGGATTGGCCGGCCTTGGAATTCGCACCCTGCACGCTGATGCCACCGGTGAGGTTGCTGTTCACATAACGGATCGCCACACCGCCGGAGAAATTCTCGCCGAATTGCTGCGCGAATGCAAGATCCACCGCGAATTCAGCCGGCTTGAAATCGCGGATCGTTGCACCGTTGATGTCGGTGAAAACAATGCTGCCGAGGTTGAAATAACGGAGCGATCCACCGATCGCGCTGCGATCGTTGCCGAGTTTTTTGTAACCGGCCAGATACGCGAGGCTCATATCGGGCACCAGGTTGCGCAACCATGGGCTGTAGCTCATGGAGAATTCACCATCGTTCTCGGCGAACGCGAGCTTGGAAGGATTCCAATGGATCGAATTGGCATCAGGTGAGATCGCAACGCCGGCATCGCCCATACCACCGGCACGCGAATCAGGCGAGATCAGAAGGAAGGGAACAGCCGTGGTGATCGTATTCAACTGACCGTCACGACAATCCTGGCCGGTGAGTTGATTGATGCAACCAGTATTGACCTGGGCGCGAATGATCACTGGTGAAAAGAACATCAGCAATACCAGCGGTCGAATGGATCTTACTTTCATATTGTAACGTATCGGAACAGCGCCCCGCAAAAAAGGACGGCAAATATACGCCCCTGTGCTTCCTTTATTGTGTGGATCACCTCAGGATCACCAGCTTTTCGAATTTTTCCGCCTTCTCCCCTTCCGGAGTTGAAACGTTCAGCCGATACACGTAAACGCCCCTGCCGAGCTTGTCGCCATGATCGTCGCGGCCATCCCATGGCAGCGGATCGCTGCGATAGCCGTTGCAGGCGAGCTGGCTTCCGATCGTTTTCACCAGGCGCCCGCTTACGGTGAACACCTGCACCTGCACATCGAGCGTGGTGCACGGGCGGTTGTGCTCGAAGAAGAATTGCGTGAACGTGGTGAACGGATTGGGGTAGTTGAGCACATGCGCGAGCGCCAGTTCCGCGGAGGGCGCCACCACGAATTCCGTGGTCGATTCCGCGCTGTTGTTGAACACGTCCCAGGCTTTGAGGTGAAGCTTGTGCTCGCCTTCAGCCAGATCGCTGAAGCGGTAGCGCACCGTGCCGCTCTTGTAGGTATCCAGATCGGCCTCGTACAGATCGTTCAGCACGATCGGTCGCTCAGTGTTCTCATCCAGCGTGGCCAGCAGATCATGGCCGATGCTCGACCCCACGGTGTTCAGGCCATTGTCATCGAAGATCTTCGCCACCAGCAGCGGACTTTCGTCGGTGATGCCACCGCGCACGAAATTCTCGTCGTTCAGGAAGAGTTCGATCTTCGGACCGATCTCGTCCATCGCCACATCCGTTGCGGCTCCGCCCACGATCACATCATTGTTGAAGCCGGCCGCATTGGTGGTCCAGCTTTCAGCATAACATGCCACGCGGCCGGTACCGAACTGGTAATTGATATCCTTCGGTACCACGAACGTGAAGCTGAACTGCCCGTTGGTGACCGATGCCTTTCCGCGGTAGATGATGTTCTTGCGGATCTTGAAGACGAACGGGCTCGGCGCATTGTCGTTCTGCAGTGTGACCACGGTCTGCTCCTTGTCGTAGACCATGGGGATCACCTGTCCGTTGAAATCGGCCATCGGCTGGCCGTTCCCATCATCGATGAAACCGGTTATCCGTACCGTTGAAAGCGCCTTCAGCGTATCGATCGGTGAACCGACCGTATCGGTGATCGCTGTGATCTTCACGGTCTGCCGCGGCATCGCGAGCCGCTGGCTCGGATCACCCAACAGGGAGAAATTCCGATGGTTCGAAACATCCGGTGAAGCTGTTGCGATGTCACGTTTCGTTTCCCGGTAGATATCCCCCAGGGTGAGCGGAAGCCCACTGATCGAATCCCGATCGAACACATGATCGAAGAATTTCTGGCCGAGCGCGAAGTTCTCGCCGGAATACGCCAGACGGGTGGTGGACATCAACGCGACCGCCCCGCCACTCGGATTGATCAACACATACTCTCCGGCCGAAGTACGGGCTGGATCATCCCAACGCGAGAATTCGCACGTGGCCGTCATGAAGATGGGAAGCCGGTCGCTGTTGGTCCAGCCCAGGATCGTGTTGTTGTCCAACAACCGCTCATGCGCCCAACCAACTTCGCCACCATGCCCGATGTAGTTCACGAGCAACGAACCTTTCTGTACGCGCTCGCTCAATTCCGTTGCGGCCTGCGGATAGCGCTGCCCGCCGGGTGTGCTTATCTGCTGGTACGCGTCCAGGTAGATCTTGTTCACGTTCAAATGAGGATGCTCCTGCTCCACCCGCCGCGCCAGGATATCGCTCTGGTTCA
>JAEZDL010000188.1 GCA_023418095.1 Bacteroidota bacterium | reverse complement strand
GTTGCTCACGCTGTAGATGCCGAGCGCGCCCAGCCCATGGAATGTCTCGATCAGGTAGTAGGCGAGCCGGTAATTGAGCAATTGAAGGAAATTCGCGATCTGGATGAATGTTCCCTGGCGGAACATCCTTCCGATCACCGGGACCTGATCATCACGTTCCTCCCAGCGAAGGCCCATGATCACCGCGATCGATGCGATCGCCGTGACACCGTACGAGATGTAGGCCGCGTGCACATAGTTGATCACATTTACGGATCCGCTCCGGTCCACCAGCACGGCGAACGCTGCGAGCAGCACCAAAGCCTGCAGGATCTGCAGCATGTTGATCACATGGATCCGTTCCCTGCCCAGCAATACATTGAAATGGATCGTGTAGATGGCCTGTAGTAATGCGAGGACCACCACATGGATCGCCGTTCCTTCCGGCGCCAATGGAAGATTGGTAACCACCAGCAGCGCCAGCCCTGCCGAAACGATCGCCCAGGCATAAGCCGGAATCAGCAGTTTCCGCAGCGGATGGCGCGGTGTGAGGTACACGATGGCGCCTCCACCGGCCACATTGTTCAGCAGCATGATGAAGGTGATCGCCAGCACCACGAGACTGATGTCGCCAAGCATCACCGCGCCCCCACGATGACCGGCGATCATGATCACGCCGATGTTCATCAACGTGACCATCACACGTGTCGCGATGGTACCTGCCACAGGACGGATCATGACCGGCCGATCCGTTTGAGCTTTTCCAACTTGCGACGCTTCACCTCGGCTTTTCGTTTCGCCACGGTCATGTAACGCTTGCCATCCACCAATGTGATGTCGCCAACTGCGGCGATCGTGTGGATCCCCTGATCGTAGGCGGTTCCCTTCAGCGGTTCCAGGAATTTCACCGTTCGCTCCTCGAATCGATCGGGCGTGAGCCGCAGGATCTCGTTGATCGCGATGCGGCCACCATAAGTCTCGCTGCTATCCTGCGCCGGACGGTAGAACTTTCCTTCATGCATGAAGGGTGTTCCAGCAGGCCTGGCCGATCGGATGTCGAATTTGAGCGGGTTCAATGCATGCGGTCGATATGGCCCTTCGAAGCGATCGCTGTAATAGGCGTGGAGCGAAACGTTCGTCAGCGGCGCCTTCGTACCGAACATCCACCAACGCCCTTCGAATTTGAACAACGTTGGATCGAAGAGCGGTTCGTTCAGCAAGGTGGCCACCCCTTCCGATCCGTCGTTCTCATCGTTGATCCTGTAAAGGTCCACGCGGCCCGAAGCCGCTTGTTCCGGCACCATGAAAACGGCGCCGTTCCGCTGGATCACGTACGGATAGGAGAGGTGCCGATCGGTGGCGAGCATTACCCGGGATCGTTTCAACACGCTGTCCTTCCTGGGCCGCACGCGCGAGATCTCACCACGGCCGGTGCGATGATCGTATTTCTCGTACAATACGTTCAAGGTTCCATCCGAAGTGAAATACCCGAATGGATCGGCGCGAAAATTATCCGGCGAAGGCGAAGGAAGCCAACGCACATTGAAGCTTGCCTCATGATCGAGAAGCACGTGGATCGGCTGGTAGAGCACGCCGATGTTCCACTCCTCGTGTTCGTTCAATTCACGTTGATGGAAGCGGATCTTGTTGCGCAGCAATTTCCAGAGCGAACGCAGGAAAGTGATGTTGCCGGGATAGGTATATAACTTCCCGATCTCGCTGGAAGCCTTGCCGGACGCGGCTTCCGGACGGCCCGCGAGGATCTCGCGCATCACCTGGGCGGGCCAGATCGCGCTATGCATCAGCACGGTGTCCACGGTTTCCTCTAAACTGTGATCGATCGTCCGGAACCAGCCTTTCTTCAGAACCAGCCCGCCATCCAGCTTTTCCGTGAGCCGTTGCAGGATCGCACCGGTGGTGGGCGAACCCTCCATGATCTCCCAGAAACCCGGCGGCCCACCACGGAATCGTGTCTCATCGCCGTGGTGGAAGCTCCATACACCGTAGGTCGCAACATCGAGGATCTCGCCGCTCAGGATGTTGAAACCTGCCCTGAACAACACATCGATCTTCTTCTCCCTGATCCGGTCGATCGTATCCCGATCGAAGGATTCGCGATGTCCCTTCCGATCGGGTATGCACTCGATCGCAGTAACGTGATGCAGTTCTTCGGAAAGATCCTCCATCCGCATCGCGCCCGGCTTGAAGAACCGCTGGCGATATTGGCGGTACAGGAGCTGCCCGATCGGGGCTTTCGGCGGAACGTAGGTTGGATCCTTTTCCCGCGCATCGATCACCAGCAATTCGATCCGCACACCCTGCACCGACATGATGTGTCGTATCGCTTCCGCCTGCCATCGCTGGAAGTGGAGCCCATTGCAAAGAATGCCAACACGGAGCGTGCCTTCAGGATGCATGCAGAACGCGTTCGTAGATCTTCATGAACGCCGCACCCACTGCTTCGTAACTGAAACGATCGCTCACACTGGCACGGATCTTCGCTGGATCCCGATCGGTACTTCTGGCCAGATCGATCATCGCATTTGAAAGCGCTTCATCATCCTGCTTCTCGATAAGGATGCCATTCTCCGGTGTCACGAAAGCGATCGGTCCACCGCAACGCGTGGCGATCACGGGTTTGCCTTGCGCAAGCGCTTCACCAGTTACCACGCTGAAAGTCTCGAAATTGCTGTTGATGATCACGTTGCCTGCGGTTGCGAGATGATCGAGCACGGTTGTATTCGGCAATCTGCCGAGAAATTTCACGCTTCCGTTCAGCCCTTGCGATCGTGCCAGATCCTCCAGCATTTTCCGATCGGGTCCATCGCCAATGATCGATAAACGCATGTTCGGGATCTGCCGCTTCACCTTTGCCATTGCATTGATCACACCGCTTACGTTCTTCGTCTTGTCCACCAGATCGGCCACGACCATGAAATGAGCAGGATCACCAGCTTCAGGCAAAGGCCGATCGAGTCCCGGGATCACATTTGGAACAACTTCATAGTTGCTGATCAGCCGATGCTTCACAAGTGCATCGCCAAGCCATTTTGAAACAGCGGTAACTGCGGAAGCCTTCGAAAAGAGGAACCGGCCCAACCATTTGTACAACGGGCTTTTCCTGGAAAAACTTCCATCGAGGTATTCGCTGCTCTGTTCACTGATCACGAACGGGATGCCATGTCTTCTCTTTAGCTGCCATGCGACGAACGCTGGCCGAACGAGGATATGAACGTGGTTCAGATCGGGCATTCCATGTTCCTTCACCACGCGATCGAAACCATTCCATGCGGCGCGCCAATAGCGGGGAAGGTTCACCAGTTTCCGCAGCCCCCCGATCCCGATCGCGCTGTTGCGGTACATGCAGCGCAATTCCCAGATCCCATCCGCCTCGGAAAGTTCCTGTACTTCCCGCTCCTCAAGGCCGGTGATCGGTGAAACGTGAAGCACCGAGACCTTTGCGAATTTCCCTACAGCGATCGCCTGTTTCCGCAGGAAATCGCCCAACTGCGGATCGTTGCGGCCCGGGTACCATTTCGGGATGAAAAGGATGTGCATGCCAGTGGCGGCAAAGTACGGAGTACGCACGAATGCATGCGATCAACGTACATGAAGATTGAAAATGAAAAAGCCCCTCTGCAGGGGCTTTCGGGTGGAAGACCGGGCTTGAACCGGCGACCTTCGGAACCACAATCCGACGCTCTAACCAACTGAGCTACATCCACCATGGGCGCTCACCGAGGTGAGCGGGGCCGCAAAGATAATGGTGTTGAATCAAGTTGAGGTGATCGGGTGGATCGAAGAAGTTGCAACTACCCAACCATTCAAGATCTCAACTGCCCCAACCGACCAACCGTCCGTTCAACCCTTCTTCCCGAACAAGCGGCTGAACATCCCTTTCTTTTCGGGTGTCTTTTTCTTGTCCTTGGAACTTTCGCTGGAATTCTCCTCGAAAAGCTCGCGGGTCATCTTGGCGTAATCAGGTTTACCAGCGTTGGTGCGTTGTTCCTGCACAGGTTGCCGATCCTCGCGACGTTCCGGGCGCGGGGCACGCTCACCTTGCTGGTGGGCGGGCCTGTTGCCGTTGTGCTGCCGTGGCCGATCACCCTGGCGGGCCGGGCGTTGACCGTTCCGGCCTTCACCTTCGCGGTGCGGAGCGTTCGAAGTTGCTGGTCTGTGCTGGCGTTCCGCGTTGCTGCGGCCTTCGCTTGGCGGGCGTGAATTACGTGGACGATCGGTGCGTGGCGCATCATTGCGCGGACGATCGGTGCTGCGTTGACCATTTCGTTGACCATTGCGCTGCCCGCCACCTTGCGGACGGCGGTTATTCCTTTCGCGCGGCTCTTCGGGTTCGGCCTTCTTAGGCCCGCCGGTCATCACGAACGGATGCTGATCATTCACCGGGATCTCGCGCTTGATCAAGCGAAGGATGTCGCGCAGATATGCCTTTTCCTCATGATCGCAGAATGAAAGCGCTTTTCCTGAAGCTCCTGCGCGGCCAGTTCTTCCGATCCGGTGTACGTAGGTCTCTGGAATGTTCGGGATATCGTAGTTGATCACGTAGGAAAGTCCATCGATGTCGATCCCGCGCGCGGCGATGTCCGTTGCGACCAGAACACGGGTCTGACCACCTTTGAAATTCTTCAACGCGGCCTGGCGTGCGGTCTGGCTCTTGTTCCCGTGGATCGCTTCCGCAGAAATGCCGTTCTGCAAAAGGACCTTTGCCACCTTGTTCGCGCCATGTTTGGTGCGGGTGAAGACGAGCGCTTCCTTGATGGTGTTATCGCTGAGCAGATGCACCAGCAATTTGTTCTTGTCCGTGCGATCCACGAAGAACATCTGTTGATCGATCGTTTCCGCAGTGGTGCTTTGCGGCGTCACTTCAACCTTGATCGGATCGGTGAGGATGCTGTTCGCGAGCTTCGCGATCTCGGGCGGCATCGTTGCACTGAAGAAAAGGGTTTGCCGCTTCGCTGGAAGCTGGGCGATCACCTTCTTCACATCGTGGATGAAACCCATGTCCAGCATGCGATCGGCTTCATCGAGAACGAAGATCTCGAGCTTGCTCAGATCCACGAACCGCTGCCCGATCAGGTCGAGCAAACGGCCCGGTGTGGCGATCACGATATCGATCCCGCGTTGGAGCGCATCGGTCTGTGGTTTCTGTCCAACGCCACCGAAGATCACCGTGTGACGCAATTGCAGATTCTTCCCATAAGCAGCGAAACTTTCACCGATCTGGATCGCCAGTTCGCGCGTAGGAGTGAGGATGAGCGTGCGGATCGGACGGCGGCCTGCCGGCACTCCGCGTTCGCTCAGTTCCTGGAGGATCGGAATGGCGAAAGCCGCTGTTTTCCCGGTTCCTGTCTGGGCGCAACCGAGCAGATCGCGGCCCTTGTTCAAATGTGGTATCGCCTGCTCCTGGATCGGAGTAGGATGTGTGTAGCCTTCGTGATGAAGTGCATCGAGAATGGGCTTTATGATGCCCAATTGGTCGAACGTGGTACGTTCCATTCAGTTAAGTCGTGGCGCATGCGGGCCCATTGATCCCGCGCACACCTTTCAAAGTGTTGTTTAAGGAAGACCCCTTTTGATCTTGTCCGGCGAGCAATGGATCCGCTGGGGATTGCGCCTGGACATCGGTTGCCAATGGAGAAGTTGGCGAAGAGCTGGGCGCTCGGGGAATGCCGTTCATCCTGAACGACGCGGCAAAGGTACGTAAACGGATCGGATAAGGTTCGGGGGACGGATCTGCGATCTTGACAAATCAGTTCATTGAATGGATTAGACATATATTGCCTAACGTGATCCTTCTAAGATTGATAACCCTTCTAATAATTTCAAGCTTATCAATAGGCTGTGGAGTTCCGTTGAAGGAAGAAGACGTCATAGGTACTTATGTTGCCCAAGGCTATGTGAATACAATTGACTCGCTTCGTCTTAGGTCTGGAGGCATCTATGAACGCCTCGTCTACACAAAAGACAGACAGCTTGCATTAAGTGTGCAAAACAACTGGGAGTTTCGGAAAGATGGTGAGATCGTTCTACATGCCTTCTTCTTCAATTTGGATCGAGATCTATCAAAATTCCCTGAACTCATTGAGGATCTAGGTTATCATATGAATGTATTCATATATAACCAATCCGGATCATTGGAATTCTGTACGGGATATTATGAAGGAGAGAATTGTTATCGGCGTATAAGCCGATAACATTCCGTGACATTAGGACAACAGCCAGAAAGATCACTGATTCACTACATCTTCGGTGGAACCACCCGCGTCGGCAATAACCACTTCGGTGAAACATTTCGCCACGCCAAATCGAGCAGATACTTGAACCGCCGTTCATCGATCGAGGCGAGATCTACATTCGTCCAGCCGTGCTTTCCCCATTTGTTCGGCACCGGCGAAAGCGCTTCGTATTCCTCGCAAAGCGCAGCTTGCTGATCGGGTGTCAACTTCAACACCGCACGTTGCTCCTCGATCCAGAAGGTCATGTAGATCTTCTTCTTCACGCTGTAGCTCGGCCGGCCGAAGTGATCCTTCTCGGCGGTGCCAGGCATGTCCAGCGCCATCTCGCGCACGTTCTGCAGATCCATCGGCGAAAGGTAACCGCTTGGTGCGATCGGCGCTCGACCGCGCAAGAAGGGCTACTTTCGCGGCCGCAATTGCCGATCGGGCATTGCATCACTTCAAAGGATCCGGTTCACATGGCCCTCAAATGCGGCATAGTAGGATTGCCGAATGTCGGTAAAAGCACGCTCTTCAATTGCCTCAGCAACGCGAAAGCGCAGGCCGCGAATTTCCCGTTCTGCACGATCGAACCCAATGTGGGCACGATCACCGTTCCCGACGCACGCTTGAACAAGCTCGCCGAACTGGTGAAGCCGCAACGCGTGCTACCGACCACGGTCGAGATCGTGGATATCGCCGGATTGGTGAAGGGCGCGAGCAAGGGCGAAGGGCTCGGCAACCAGTTCCTCGGGAACATCCGCGAGTGCGATGCGATCCTGCACGTGCTGCGCTGTTTCGATGATCCCAACGTGGTGCATGTGGATGGAAATGTCGATCCGGTGCGCGACAAGGAAGTGATCGACATCGAGCTTCAATTGAAGGACCTCGAAACCGTGGAAGCGCGGATCGCAAAACTGCAACGCGCTGCTTCAACCGGAGACAAGGATGCGA
>JAEZDL010000144.1 GCA_023418095.1 Bacteroidota bacterium | reverse complement strand
TTTGTAGGAGTGATCTATTCCAGGGAGAAGAATCTCAACATCAAGATCCATCCGGAGTACAAGTATTATCTGTGGGGCCTCTACACCAAGATCCTCGGAAGCTTCTTCTTCTCCATGATCTACGTGTACTACTATGGCAATGGTGATACTGTCAGTTTTTTCAGGTCGGCGCTGCCATTGGCCGATCTCGCGCTCATCGATCCGGCGAAATACCTGCAGGCGCTGTTCGCTGAGAATTCGATCGAGAATTATTATCATTTCTTCAATTCCGATACAGGTTATCCGCTCGGCTATGTCTACGTGGATACCCGATCCTATATGCTGGTGCGGATCATAAGTCCGTTGGTGCTGCTTTCATTCAAGAGTTTTCTTTTGAGCGCTGCTTTCGTAAGTACGTTCGCCTTTGGAGGGGTCTGGCGATTGTATCGTACGTTGGTACGATACTATCCAAGGCTGCAATGGCAGCTTGCCATATCGGTCATCTTTTTCCCATCGTCCGTTTTCTGGGGATCGGGCATCATGAAGGATACGTTCACCTTCACGGCACTGGCGTGGTACATCCATGGTATGGACAGGATCTTCTTTCTGAAACAGGAACGTAGATCCGCATGGGTGATCGTGCTGCTGGCCACATTCATCATGATCACCATGAAGCCATACATCTTCATGATGATATTTCCGGCGAGCTTGCTTTGGATCTTATATCATAGAGTGGCCAAACTTCGCAATCTCCTCATTCGACTGGTATTCCTGCCTTTGGCCTTCACGCTTTTCGGGATCCTTTCCTACTATACGTTGATAAGCCTTGGTGATCGATTAAGTAAATTCTCGTTGGATAAGGCGCTGGAGACGATCGTGATCGCGCAGGAAGACCTGAAACGTAGCGCCCAATATGGTGAGAATTACTTCGATCTGGGAGATATTGAACCAACGTGGACAAGTGTTCTATCGAAATTCCCACAAGCGTCGTTCGCTGGGCTCTTCAGGCCATCGATCCTGGAGGCGAACAACGTGGTGATGGTACTTGCCGCTTTGGAGAATACCTGGATCCTGTTGTTCTTCGTCTATATCCTGATCAAAACCCGGCTCGTCCATTTCATTTCATTGTTACGATCGAACCCGCTTCTACAGATGTGTTATTTGTTCTCGATCGGGTATGCGTTCATGATCGGGGTGACCACGCCGAATTTCGGTGCAATGGTCCGGTTCAAGATCCCATTGCTGCCCTTCTTCATTTCCGCCATGTTCATAACGGCGTACATCCTGAACAGGCGGGCGGAGACGTTACGAAAAGGGGGAAGGTTCAGCTTCGAGCGGTTCGCCGATGGCGATCCCGATCGTGCACGGGAAGGTTCCGAGATCAAGGCACGGATAGGCGCCAGCAAACAGGTTGCCCGGTTGAGATCACCCGGCAGCGGCAAAGCTGGGACGATCGTGCAATTCGGTTAGAGGATCTCTTCATAGATGGCCTTCGCGATATCGATGGATTTATATTTTGCTGCAAGGGCGATTATCTGCGCCTTGTGGTCTGGGTCGGCAAGTATCTCCTCGATCACTTCCAGGGCTTCATCCAGATCGGAAAGATCTCCTTGGAAGACGCTGCCACCAATGCCTTTTCGCATCAGCCGGTGTTCATCGGCTATTCCATCGGTCATGAGGATGGGTAGGCCATTGGCCCAATATTCACCATTCTTGATCGGGCATTGATAACGCTTGATGGGGGAGGGCTTGATCGTGCTGAAAGCGAAATCCGCTGCCGATAGATAGGCAGGTACTTCAACGTGCGGTGCCATGAGCACATGGAACCGATCGGAGGGGATGCCCGCTAATTCCGCGCGTTCCCTGATATGTTGCGGGTCTGCAGGCGAGAGTACGATCAGGTGCAGGTCCTTGAAGTGCCCGATGGCCCGGGAAAAGATCTCATAAGCCTCCTCATCAAAGTAGAGACCACCGAACTTTCCCACATATATACCAACGGTACTTTCCATGGGAATGGAGAATTTTGCCCTTATCCGCGACCGATCTCTCTCCTTCGGCTGGAATTCATTAAGGTCCGTTATCGATGGGATGACCTTTATCCTATCCGGGTCTGATCCCTCCGCGATAAGATCCTCGCGATGATTGTGTGTTACCGTAATGATGTATTCAGCATTGCGCAACTGGAGTTTTTCCATGTAATGGGCGAACCTGTAGCGCAAGCTCTTTCTGCTCCATACTCCGCATTCCAACATGTAGACCGAATGTGGCTCATAGGATTCAACGATATATGGGATACCCGTGAGCCAATGGATCACATGTACGATCGCCCCGGCCATGGAGGCCTTCGCAAATATCAGATCGATGCTGTTCTTTCGCACGAACTTGAGCAACCATACGATCGCCTTGAGTTGCAGGTGGATCTTCGACAGGTAGTATGACCATTTCATCCGGGGTACTATGGCATGATGGGTCACTTTTTCCAAATCCAGTTTCACCTCCGGAAGAAAGCCACTGGTGGTTTCGATCGTAACAAGGTGGATCTGGTCCACATCACTTCTTTCGGAAAGTATTTTCAGGTATGGGAAGATGGCAGCAGCGGTGAGGGGTTCGCGTAAACTCCAATAGCTCAGGAACAGGATATTCTTCTTTCGTGTCATTCCCGGGAAGGCTGAGGCTTTTTGCGAAGGAACACCTTCAATGCGGCCAGTGGATCCCCCGCTTTCAGATAACCACGCACCATCACGCTACGGATCCTTCCCCATAACCAGTTCAATTCCTGATCGGCGGGTGCCGGTATCAAGTGCCGGGCGAACCGGTACAGGTCCACATATCCCTTGTCAAGACCCTGTAGATCGGACATGGCGGAAACGTGCCCCTTGCGGTAGTGAAGGACGACCTCGTTGGTATGATCGAATGAACCAGCGCGTGCTATGCTCAGGTACAGGGCGAGATCTTCCGCATGGCTCATGTGTTCTGGAAATCGTAAATCCGTCATAGGTGTCCTCCTGATCATCCACGATGGTCCGAAAAAGCATTTATCGCTCAAACGCATCAAGGCGGAGAACACATTTCCCTTCAGTGAGGGCTTGTATAAAATTTCATACTTCCCCGGACTTGAAAATGCGGTGACCGCTCCGTCCGCGAACATCACATTAGGATCGCGGATCAACAGTTCGGCTCTAGCCGCCAGGCTTCTTGGTGGTAGTATATCATCCGCATCCAGGAAAGCGATCATCTCACCTGAGGCCTCGTTCCACGCGCGATTGCGCGCCCTGCTCACTCCCCGGTTGGATTGATGGATCACTTTGATACGGGGATCTTTATAGTCTTCCAGGATCTTCGAAGTTCCGTCCTGGCTCCCATCATTCACCACGATCAGCTCCCAATTCGACCAGACCTGGTCCAATACGGAATCAATGGCCGATCGGATGAAAGGCTCGGCATTATATGCGGCCATGATCACACTGATCTTAGGCTGCTGCGGCCACTGTTGATCCTCCATCACGTGATCATGGTCACCATCAAAGTTCATGATCCGATCCTCTGGTACGCCTGGTCGATCGCAGTTGAGACAGCAGTCTCACAGTATTTGGAGATGGCTTCATTCGAAATGGCGGCATGATCAAAACGCACCTTTTCGGATGCGGCATCAAGCAGGGCTTTTGAAAGTGCCTGTGGATCGGAAGGTGGAACAAGGATCCCATTCCGCTCATGCACGATCTCGGGGATCCCGTTCACGGCCATGGAGATGACAGGAGTTCCTGTACAAAGGCTTTCCAAAAGCACACAGGGAAGATTCTCGGCCGTGGTGGGTAGGACGAACAAATGGGCATTCCGCATCTCGCGAGCGATCGCTTCTTTATCCATGTAACCTGTGAACTTGATGGATATCCAGGGGATCTCTTCCGCACATCGAGCGATGATCGTATCCATATCCGGCCCGTAACCACCCCAGACCATCTCCCATTGCCGGGTGGTTTGACGGGGTAGGAGTTTCAAAGCCTCAATAAGAACGTGATGATCCTTTGGTGGGCGCCAGATGGCGAGCGTGAACAGCCGGAAAGGTGGGATGGCCGGCTTCACTCCAGCGGGCCTGAATTCATCGGAAGCGATGTTGGGGACTACCTGCACCTTTTCCTTCACCAGGTGATAATCCCTGATCATGACGTTGGCCAGGTCCTTTGAAACAGGCATCACCAATTTCAAACGATCGTTGCTCAACCAATTCTGCAGCGCCTTTCGTTGTACGACCTGCTCTTCTTGAGGCAACGCTTTTATACCTGTATGATAGAAACTGAAATGTTCGGTAAGCACCATGGGAAGATCCAGTGCTTCCGCAACAGCCGGAACGTGTCGGGTCGTCTGATCCAGCACATGAACATGGACCAGATCATACCGATGCTTCGAGGTCAACTTCCTGGTCATTTTGAAATAGGCTGACCTTATCGCTCGATCGAGCATGCCGAACCGCCAGATCGGGGTCTTGATCCTGATCCGGTGGATGGGAAGACCATCCTCGATCGTACTTGAAAATTCCGTTCTTGGCAACGAGAAGCCTGATCGGAAGTACCGGATATGGATCACTTGCACATCGTGGCGCAATGCGATGGCCTTTATATGCTCCTTTATGAACACGCCTGTGAATTGCTCCTCATCGGGCCACCAGGCCACGAAACATAGGATGCGTCGCCTTTTGCTCAAGACGGGTTCATTTAAAGAGGAAGGTCCTCAAGGTGTGCAGGATCCCACGGATACCTTTTGGCCTATGGATTATATCCGGGTATGCCTCATCCACAGGAACATGTGAAATGATCATGGCCATATAATCCGGGGCCTGTCTCCAGATGCAATGGCGCTGGAAGTGATCGATGGTAAGCCCTGCGGCGTGAAGATCCGTTGCAAGTCTTGGCAGATATAATGGCAGATCGACCACCTGCAGTACCTCAGGTTGGTTAACCCGCACCCATTCAAGGAAGAAGGGATCCGGACTATGGATGAGGATCTTGCCATCCACATCGAGCAGTTCCTTGAGCTTCCTGAACAAAAGTGGCTGCTGATCGAATGGAATGTGCTCCAGAACATCCGGAAGGATGATGGCATTGAATTTTCCTTCAAGATCCTCGTGTATCACATCCGCCACTTTGACGTGAACCTTCGGAAGATCCTTCAAATGCGATCGCGCCACATCAATGCTTGCCGGACTGATGTCCAAGGCAAGAAGTTCTCCTTTCATCCGGCGGGCCATGAGACCGGTGAAAGTGCCTATGCCACAACCGATCTCCAGCACCTTGGCAGCCCGCGTCAACCCATGCCTTTCAGCAAGTTCGAGTATTTTGTGGTGACGTTTGTTCGTGCCAGTGACCTTCTGGAGGCTGACGAATTTGTCATAGAATTCCCTTATTTCAGCACTCTCCATGGTATCGATCTGGTCAGATTCCGAAGATCATTCACTCGTATGAGGAACATGTCATGCACAGGTATGCCGATCTTCGATCGAATGGTGAAGGTCACCACCAGTAGGATGGAAAGGTAGGCGAGGCTGGTCGCGATCGCTGCACCTTCGATCCCCCAACGCGGAATGAGCAGCAGATCGAGCGAAATGGTGACCACTGCGCCTATAATGGTGGCATAAAGGTTGAAATGCTGCATTTGCCGCTGTATCACTAGTTGGGCCATCATTTTTGTGGCGCTACTGAACAGGATGCCGGGCAACAATAGATACAGGGCGGGCAAGGAGGCGGAGAAGACATTGCCGAACAACATAGGAACGATCCAATGTCCTACGGATGCCAGAAGGACCGCCAGTGCGAGCACGATCGTAAAATTAAGCCGTGCAAGGCTCTTGTAACGCTGCAACATCTCATCGGTATCATCTCCGTAGATGAAAGGGACGACCACCTTTGAAAATGGTTCTGGTATGTTGAACAGGAGTTGCCCCAGACCCACGGCCACGCCATACAATCCAAGAGCGGCCGCGCCATGATATTCGGCAACCACCCACACATCGAAGCGATAATTGATGAGGTTGATCACAATACTCCCGTATCCTATCAAGGAGAACAGGAAGACCGGCTTGAGGAATGACCAATTGAACACCGGCCTTGGCATGATCCCTACCAACACGGAATAATAGATCGTCCAGATCACCGATACTATGAATAGAATGGACATTGAAACAATTAAGATATCGGGTAGCATATCCACCGATGCCGTATCCCCATTGATGATGAAAAGTATGAGGAAGCCGGTCGCGCTCAGCGCCGCGTTCAAAATCGTCATGATATTGAGCGCTTTGAAATGCTTCAAGCCCAATAGCACGGCCGATACTGCGGAGTGGTAGAGGCCAAGGATGATGTTCGAACCGACATAAGCATAATATGCCCAATGGATGGCCTGTTCGGGCATGAATATGTCCTGTAACGGCTCAATGAGATACAAGCCTATCATGATCAGCGGAACGATCGCGATCTGAAGAAGAAAAAGCGTGGCTACGATGTGCGTGATGGATGTGCCGAGCTCGTTGGATCTTGAAGTAAAATAAGTGATGCCTGTACCAAGGTTGAACCAAAGCAGTACAGTGAAAAGCACGATCTGGTTCGTGAGGAGGATATACGCCCCACGACCTTCATCACCCAGTAACCGGGTTATGAGTGTGCTCGCAACGAAGAACAATACCAAGGTGGGTGCCTGGGTAAGCAAGGTGTAGAAAACGCCTTTCTTCAATGACATGCCCGAACGCTCATCATGCAAAGAAATGCCCGGTTACGCATCTCCCGGATCAGGCCGTTGCACGAATGTGTTCCTGGTGTACTTGAAGCATGAGATCGAACCATGATCCCATCTGATCCTCGATCTTGAACTTCTCCAGCATTTTCAGATCTCCCGGCTCAGCAAGTACTTCTCCCGCACTCCACCTGGTATGAGCGGCCACCAGGAATTCCGCCAATTCCCTTGCGGTCGAAATAGACCTACCTCTTTTTGTGTCCTCAAGGATCTCCTGCTGCACGCCTCTCGTGTGTCCGGTCAGCAATATGGGAGCTGCAAGACCCAGGTAATCGATCAACTTCAACGGGATCTGGCCCCGGTTGCCTTCACTGATCACGGATAACAGAATATCGGCGTTCTGTTGGATCTGTTCGAAAGATCCTCTATCGGTCGCTGGAAAGAACCGCATCATCCTTGTCCTTCTTCCAAAATCCTTCAGTCCATCCATCTTTTCAGTGTCGGACATATCCGCTCCCCACAATTGGATCTCGATCCCTTCTGCGATCTCCGCGGATTCCGATCGCACGATCTCCAGGCCTTTCATGATCAAGTCCCAATCCTGTTCCATGTAGAGCTTCCCGGCATACAACAGGGTAAGCTTGGGATTGCGGCCGGCCGTCCTTTCCGGCTTCCTGGAGCGAAAACCGTTATAGATCACCCGTGACGGTTTGTTGCCACAGAACCGCAAGGCATTGGCCAGATATGCCGGGCTCGTAGCGGTGATCCCGTTCGCCTGTTGAACGATGCGTCGTTCCACGCTTATCGATCGTTTCATCTTCAACCAGCCAGCCAGACCTTTTCCATGCCAGTTAAGACTATGGAGCGCTACGGCCGGATCCAATGCATTCCAAGGGTCGCGATAATCGAGCAACAAGGTGGCGTCCCATCTGGAGGATAGTTGTGCGGCCAGATCGAACGTATTCCAAACTGGGCCGGTGGCAATGATCAAGTCACATTTACCTGCCCTGGCTTCGATCTCGGAAGGCAGCAGGTCCCATCGGGAGGAATGGAATACAGGAAGTACAAGATCGGCCAACAACCGGAAAAAGCGGTTGCTGCCCTTTCCAACGGTGCGCTCTTTTAAGCGGGCGATCGCCGCTTGCACCACCCCCAGGTCCCTCTGTACGGAGGTAGCCTTCGCTCGTATCACCTGTATGCCGTCCATTGGCGGCGACCAATTCAAAGAAGCTGTCACCTCGGTGGTGATCACGGTCACCTCATAGCCCGCGTCCGCGATATGCCTGGCCAGGTAATACGGTCGGCTGGAACCTGTGGATGAGCTTGGAGGGAAATATGTGCTGATAATAAGTGACCGGGGCTTCTTCACAATAAATGTCGACCTTTATCGATCGCGGATCGGGCCTTTTACAATGGTAGGAGGAAATGTACTACTGGTTGATCGGTCAAGTCGTAAAGATACTCGGGCGGTGCAAGTACTTCAAAGGTGAATGATGCGTATCGTCCTTTGCACGGGCAATCCTGGTAAAGTCGCCGAGCTAGGTCCGCTGCTGCCCGATCATATCGATCTGGTCGGGCTTCGGGAAATGGATATGCCCTTGGATCTCCCGGAGACCGGAGAGACCTTGGAGGCGAATGCTATGCAGAAAGCACGCTATGTTTTCGAACGCACCGGTCTTCCCTGCATCGCCGATGATTCAGGTTTGGAGATCGAAGCTCTTGGGGGTATGCCAGGTGTCCATTCCGCCCGATTCGCCGGGCCGCACAAAAGCACCGCGGATAATAATGCCAAAGTTCTCCAAGAGTTGGCCGGTAGTGTGAACCGGAACGCCAGGATGAGAACCATCATCGCATTCAAGGATCTGGATATTGAATGGTACTTTGAAGGTATTCTGTATGGCAGGATGACCGACGGAGAGAGTGGCACGAACGGTTTTGGCTATGATCCGATCTTTGTCCCGGATGGTTACGACCGGACCCTAGCGGAAATGACCCTACGGCAAAAGAATTCCATCAGCCATAGATCGATCGCGATCGGTAAGTTCCTGGTCGCATTGAAGGATCGTTACGGTGATCTGAACATAATGGATCGTGAACATGGATCGGGGGGCAGGGCGTAGGATCATCGTGAATGCGGATGACCTTGGACTGTCGACCTCGGTGAACACCGCGATATTCAACGTGTTCAAGGCGGGGAATTTGAATTCAGCCACCTTGATGGTCGCCATGCCGGGTACGGCCGATGCTGTCTCAAGGCTCAAGGATCATTCCGGTCTGGCAGTGGGCCTGCACTTTTGTATTACTGAAGGATCACCATTAATAGGGCCGTGTACGCTTTGTGGTGAGGACGGTCAATTCATGGACCGATCCCGGCTGATCCGGGCACTTTACAAGGGACAGGTAAGAACTGAAGATGTGGCTTTCGAATTCCGGAGGCAACTGGAACGGATCATCGCCTTTGGTATAACTCCTACCCATGTGGATAGTCACCAACATGTTCATATGGCACCGGCCGTTTTCAAAAGCATGCGACCGATCCTGGAGGAATATGATCTTCCCCTTCGAGTCGTGGATCCACCAACGATCGGTGTGAAAAATGCAATGCGATGGCCTCAAAAAGCATTGAAGCAATTTTTGAATAAATGGTTCGCCAGGTCCATCCGACGGAATTTCAGTGGTCCGGTGAATGATGCTTTGGTCAGCATACATGATCTGCCATTCGCTGGCCCTTATGATGCCAGGACCTATAGGGAACTGCTCGCTTCCACGCCGGTCGGTTCCACTGTGGAGGTAATGGTGCACCCTTACCTTCTCGGAGACGATGTATTGTCAATGTATGGTGATGGCATCGATCGGAAGATGCCTTTCCTGAAACGGTGCGAAGCGGAATATCAGGCACTGTCGGGGGAGCCGGTGTTCAATGCACATGAAATGATCGATTATCGACACGTGTGATGTCCGAAGTACAGATCACGCTGGCAACGAAGGAAGATCTTCCGGTACTTGCATCATTCATATCTTCCAACACGGCCAAAAGGATCTCTCCAGAAGAACTGCAACACTGGTATTTTAGAAATCCTACGGGAAGTGCATCCGTGTGCATTGGATGGCATGATAGCCAGATCATCGGTATGGCCACCACCAATGACCATTTTTTTAGTTCAGGGGTGCGCGAGGTGCTCGTAGCGATGCCGCAACGCGTACTCACCGATCCGGCCTGGCGTGGACGAGGCGTTTTCAATAAACTCTATTGGCGATCCGAAGAGGAATGTCTCCGGCGCTGTGTATCCTTCTTCCTCACTGTGACCAATGAAGCAAGTACGCCGATCTTCCTTGGCAAATTCGGTTATCAGCGATGCAAGATCCCCAAGGCGTTCTACCTGCCACCAATAGTTCCATTTTCAAAGACCAGGTCTTCGCCCGAAGGAACGATCGGTGGCGAGCAGGACCTTCCAGTGGACCGTACCTGGCGGATGTTGAAGGATCGTGATCATTACCGGTGGAGGTTCGAGGAGTTGCCCGATCCAAGTCATCTGATCCTGCCTATTGTTCATGCGGGCAGATACCAGGGTGATCTGTATCTGAAGAGATTCCGTAAGAAAGGCTTGCCGTTCATGCTCCTGCTTGATATGGTACCCATCGATCGTGAAGCGGTACCGCTCTTGCTGAACCATGCCCGCAGGGAAGCCTTTAAGAATGGCTGTGTCGGGCTGCTGGCCTTATCGACAGGTGTGCTGCGGGATGCAATAGCAGGAAAATGGTCCGTCACTTTATCCAGTAATTTCAATCTGCTCGTGAAAGGGAAAGACCCGAACGAGACCTCTGAACTTGCCCACATGGATTTCGATCTTTGCTTCGGAGACCTGGATTTCCTGTGAATCAGGAACGGTCCGTATGCTTGAAATAGATATCGCCGAATCCACTTGCCTCGAATTCCTTTGATCTCAACACGTCCCCCATCGCCGTATAGGGGATCCATTGTTCAAGCGCAAAGGCCATGGATTCACTTTTGCTATAATTATATACAGCATCCGGTGCTATTGCATTCAGGATATTCAGACATTCCCGTGCCCTCGCGGTTTCCTCGGGAGTTATGTATTCAAAACTTATGTAAGGCACAGGCTTGCTCAGCCCTTTCAGAACGTTCGCCTCAAAACCTTCCACATCTATCTTGATGAATCTGGGTGATCCGTGGGTCCTGATCAATTCGTCCAGGGTGATCATCTCCACCTCGATCTTCCCATTCCAGGAGAACCGATCGAACCTTGAACCCTTTACTGAGTCGATCCATTCCTTGGAGAATGAAGAAAGCACATGTTCATCGGACAGATACATTTCGCGAACGCCTTTTACGGCATCAAGGCCTTTTCGGACAAGCGTGATCCGATCCCCGAAGCGAAGGCCGAGAACGTGCTGGCATGCCGGCTGAGGTTCCACTGCTATCACCTTCGCACCGATCGCAAGCAATGGAGCTACGCGATTCCCGACATTGGCCCCAACATCGAAGCAGATATCTCCGGGCGATATGAACTTCCCGTAGAACCCAGCCCGTGAACGGTCGGCCTCGAGCTCCTCGCGTGACGGTCCATGCATAATGCGATAAAGTGTGCGTTCGCCGACCACGGAACTGGCGATGCGTTTCATGAATTTGCGTAACATGTGCTAGTACCGGTATTCGTTCTTTCCTCTACCTTCGAATGGTCACCTCCTCGATTCCCCCCAGTTCTGCCGCGGTCCTGGAAAAGGAACTGAAGAAGGAACCGAACAAACATGAAGTTCGCGAAAGACAGTAAAGCTCCACCACGGCATCCTGCATGCCCGATATATCCGTTCGGCTGCTGGAGCTCTTGGATGTCGTGATGCGATCCGGGAATCGCCGAAGCAGGAATTTCTTGATCTCAGTGCTGTCGGTCGCAAGATAGAAATGTGTTCGATCATTCCGTTGGATCTGTTCGGCCATTGCCTTCTCGAAGAGTTCTATGGGGCTGTTTGAGATGGCTTTGATATTATCGGTCCTTCTAATATGAACACCAATGACGTGTTCGTCGAAGGAGTCGCAGATGGCATCGATGCGGTCCGATAATTCAGGGACGGGTGTGAACGCCTTGAATGGTCGTAGGCTTTTCATGAAACGCCAATAACTGATGATGTGGATGTGTCGGAAACGTTTCAACGGTTCGAGCAGCTCCGCATCGCGTTCCAATCTTTCATTCTCATTCCAGTAATAATAGGCCGTATCCGTAATGTTTCCTACAAGCCTCATGAGCTTGTGATATTCTCCAAAACGGAAAGCAAGCCGTGATGCAAGTTGCATTCCTTCCACGATCTCAACACCGGCCAACGGCTCGAACAAACTGCAGAAAGGACTATACAGGTCCTGGTTGGGTTTCCAATGCACCCTCACTTTTCTTTCAAGTTTCGAGGCAAGTGTGAGACCGGCATCGATCACGCGCATGCGATTGCATAATCCTGCTATGGGTACGATATCGATCAAGAGAGAAGTGCGGCAGCCGCAAAGGAATGGCAGAGATCGGCAACCTCACGAAAGTATTGCCCCCGTTCACCCCACCATCTCCGCGATCATTCCATTGATCACTTCCTTCACCGATAGGCCCGCCGCTTCTATCATCTTGGGGAATATGCTGGCACCGCTGAACCCGGGTACGGTGTTCAATTCGATGGTGATCACGGATCCCGCGTCCATTCCACCGGTCCAGAAGTGATCTACGCGCACCATGCCGCGGCAATTGAAGGCCTTGTAGATCGCCACGCTGCGCTGCTGGATCATCTGCGAGATCCCCACGGGTAGATCTGCCGGTATGATCTCCTGCGTATCGCTGGAATGGTACTTCGCTTCGTAGTCGAAGAACTCGCGTGATGTCTTGATCTCGCAGATCGGAAGAGCCTTTGCTTCACTACCGATGCGTATCACGCCACACGTTAATTCGCGTCCTGTCACCGCTGCTTCCACAAGTACCTGGTCCGATTCAGCGAAAGCCAGATCGAGGGCGGGCATCAATTCAGCCTGTTCCTTCACTTTCGATACACCAAGGCTGCTTCCGCTGCGATCGGGTTTCACGAAGACCGGAAAGCCCAAGTCCTTTATCCGATCGATGGACCGGTCGCCAAAGGAAAGTATGATGGATGGTGCGACCGGAAAACCTTGTTGTTTCAGTAATGCAACGGTCGCGGATTTGCTGAAGGTGATGGACATTGAAAGAACGTCACCGGTCTGGAAAGGAATGCCGTACATCTCGAGCATTCCCTGCAATTTTCCATCTTCACCCGGGCTGCCATGTATCGCGATCAGCGCTGCTTCGATCCGCGTTCGTTCACCATCCAGTTGCACGGTCAGGTCTGCCCGATCCAATTCCAACGAACCTCCCTGCGGGTGCTCGCATGTCCACGCTTCATTGGAAATGGTGATGAATACCGATCGCGCACGATCGTGATCGATAGCGTCCATCATGCGTTGCGCGCTCTGGTGGCTTATCACCGATTCGCCCGAATAACCTCCGCGGAACACCGCGATCAGGGGAAGTTGCATCTGTTGGGATCAGGGAACGAAGTTCATCGCTGCGGTGAATGCGTGCCGATCGGTGCGGCAGGCAGCTTTCAACCGCTGGTTGTGGACTTCCCGCAATGATGTGCCGGTTATCTTAGCGGCCCGTCCGACCCGGGCGTTGGCTTTCCCCTTATGTTGAAAAGGATCCTGCTGTTCCTACTACCGTTGATCGTGGTGGCCCTGGTACTTGCCGGTGGCTGGTTCTGGTTGCAGAAGTACACACGGCATGATGAGACCCGGCGTGTGCCCGATCTGAAGGGCACCACCATGGAAGAGGCTGCGGCGTTGTTGGAGGAACGTGATCTGAAAGCGCTCGTGATCGATTCGATCTACAACCAGGACCTTCCGCGAGGAAGTGTGGTGGAACAGGATCCGCCTGCCGGCCGGGATGTGAAACCCGATCGCAAAGTTTACCTGGTGGTGAACGCCAGCCAGCCCAAGATGATCGATATGCCCCGGCTGGTCGATCTTTCCAAGCGACAGGCGATCTCTATCCTGGAGATCGTGGGGTTGAAAGTGCAGGAACTCCATTATCGCCCCGATCCATGCACCGATTGCGTGCTGGAACAGTTGTACGATGGGGAGCCGATCGCCCCGGAGACCCGCATCCGGCGCGGCGAAGCGATCACCCTGGTACTCGGCAGCGGCGAACGGGGCACACGGGTGCCGATCCCCGATCTGCGTGGCCTTACCAATGCGGAAGTGCAGATGGTGATGAACATGGCCTCCATGAACCTGGGCATGATCGTTGAATGCAAAGGGTGCAATACGAAGGAGGATTCCGCGTTCGCGAGGGTGCAACGGCAATCGCCCGGTTACGATCGCAACGGACGCATACCCCTCGGAAGCATGATCGATATCTGGCTTACCGTTGATACAACGGATCTGCATCCCACATTGGACCCGGCCGATCCATCACGTTATATGAACGACAGTTTGAATACAGGTACCGATGAGGATCTCTAATACACTTCTGGTCGTTGGGTTCCTTTTCCAGTCATTCGACCTATTGTCGCAAAGCGAGGTGCTTTCACCGATCACTGCACGGGTCGTTCCGCAGGCTGCGCAGACCAAATCCCAACATAACACACATTTCATCTATCAATACGAGGCGCAATCGTTGCCGTTGATGGATGACTTCTCCATCGATCGCACACGCCAGCGCTGGTCCCAGCCGGATGATCCCGATGTTACGCTCGATCAGGTGATCCAGCAATTGGTGGTTGATGGGATTTCCACGCCGGACATGGC
This sequence comes from Bacteroidota bacterium, assembly GCA_023418095.1. GTDB lineage: Bacteria > Bacteroidota > Bacteroidia > Flavobacteriales_F > PHOS-HE28 > PHOS-HE28. The sequence goes on along the minus strand of JAEZDL010000144.1, from coordinate 40,727 downwards.
CTATTCACTCGACACCACTTTCCTCTATACTACGGATATGGGGGAGGAGACCGTTACGACAACGCGAGCGCCTTTGCCGGAGATCATTGTGGTGGTGAACGATCTGGAGACATTTCCGGTGGAGAGTGAAACACTAACGGTATGGCCGCCTTACAATCTTTTCGACACGATACAAAGCGGTCCGCCGCCTGATACGCTCTTCCTCGCTTCGCCCGATCTGGTGCAGGATTCGTTGATGGTGTACACCGTAGCACCTTCCACCGAAACCTATTTCACCGGAAGCATCACGCAACCATTGGTTTTGTGGGAGGATGATGATGTTTACATCAATGGAACATATCCAGTCGATCCGCCTACGATCGGTGTGGCCACGTTCGATGGCCTGTCGCGCACCGGCATGCCTTACGACTTCATGAATTATTCATCCTATGGGATCGCCGATCGGCTTACATCCGTTCCGATCAACTTGCAGCTGCCGGCGAGCGATTCGGTCTACCTCAGTTTCTTCTACCAGGCTCGCGGTTTGAGCGGTGATATTCTGGGGCAACCTGAGGACAGCCTTGTGCTTGAATTTTATGCTCCGTTGGAGGATCTCTGGTATCACATATGGAGCACACCATATGATGCTCTAAACGAGTTGGAACAGCCACCGTTCAAGCAGGTAATGATCCCGATCAAGGAATTCCGCTACATGCAGAACGGGTTCAAGATGCGCTTCCTGAACTATGCCACGCTCAGTGGATCGTTCGATCACTGGCATCTGGATTATGTGCGCCTGGCCGCGCAGCGTACTTACGATGATACCACGATCGTGGATGTCGCGTACGTGTATCCAACGAGTTCGCTTCTCGAAACGTACACTTCGGTCCCTTATAATGTCTTCTCATCTTCGGCAGCTGCATTGATGGCTGACCAGATCGAAATGCAGCAACGCAATCTGGATGTTAACGATCGCTTCATCACCTACGGATATCAGCACCGGCTGGAAGGCAGCCCGGCGCAAAGCGGACCTACAGGCACCAACACTTCAGGCAACGCCAGCAGCCAGTTCACGAGCACTCATCCGGTGGGTGCGAACGGGATCGTTTATGAATTGCCTGGCTCTGCGGATGCGGCTTTCTACGAGACCGAATTCTGGACGAATGCCACGCCGGACATCAATCGATACAACGATACCACGCGGTTCATCCAGGAGATCAGCAATTATTACGCGTACGATGATGGCAGTGCGGAAATGGGTTATGGCCTGAACATAGGCGGAGCGCAGCTCGCATATCGGTTCGATCTCCTGGCGCCGGATTCGCTCCGGGCGATCCGCATGTATTTTTCACCGAGCGCGAATGTCCCGCCAGCCGCGCATCCTACAACGGGATCGTTCCTGCTCACGATCTGGGATGGCGGAAGCACGCCGGGGTCCATCATTCACCAGAATTTTTCCTTCAGTGCACCGGAGTATCGCAGCGATGGGCTGAACCATTTCGTGGAATATCCACTGGATTCGGTGGTCCATGTTGAAGGCACGATCTACATCGGTTGGGTACAAACGAACGCGGTGAAGATGAACATCGGGTTCGATCGGAATCGCAACAATCAGAACCGTATTTTCTATAATGTCGGAAACAGTTGGGAGAGCACTGATTTTGAAGGTTCGCTGATGATGCGGCCGGTCTTCGTTGCAGCGGTCGATCCGTTCGTTGGCATTGCGACCGATCCCGGCATTGAAGCCGATCTGCTTCTCTATCCCAATCCCACCGATCAAGGTTTTTATCTCCGATCGGAGCATATCGGACCCATAATGATCGAATGTTCTGACGCGATCGGAAGGGTGATCTTCGAGGCGAAGGCCACGAGCGGATCATTCATTTCCACCGCGGATCTGCCAGAGGGGATCTACAACATCCGCTGCTTCGATACGGCAGGATCCATGATCGGCACATCCAGGCTTGTGGTTCAACATTGATGGATCAGGAACCGATCGAGGGGCTGCCCGAAGAGCAGGAGCTCTACGAACATCATCGCATCGTATGCGATCCGAAGCAGTCGTTGATCCGGCTGGACAAATTCCTTTTCGATCGGCTCGCGAACACTTCGCGCAATCGCATCCAAGTCGCGGCGAAAGCCGGCAATGTGTTCGTGAATGGTAGGGCCGCGAAGCCAAGCCAGAAGGTGAAACCTGGAGATGAGATCAGCATCGTACTCCCGTATCCGCAGCGCGATGTCGAGATCCTGCCGGAGAACATTCCGCTCGAGATCCTTTACGAGGATGATCACATTCTCGTACTGAACAAACAGGCCGGATTGGTCGTTCATCCGGGCCATGGGAACTGGACCGGCACGCTGGTGAACGCATTGCTTTATCATTTCGGAAAACTTCCTTCTGTTCCCGGAGCAGAGATCCCGCGCCCCGGCCTGGTGCATCGGTTGGACAAGGATACCAGCGGAGTGATGGTGATCGGAAAGACCGAAGAAGCGCTCTCGCATCTCGCGCGACAGTTCTTCGATCGCACGAGCGATCGCCGTTATAATGCGCTTGTTTGGGGTGACTTCAATGAAGATGAAGGCGTGATCGAAGGCAACATCGGCCGGAGCTTGAGGGATCGGACCGTGCAGTTCGTTTTTGCTGAAGGCGATCAAGGAAAACCTGCGATCACGCGTTACAAGGTGCTTGAGCGTTTCCGTTACGTGACGTTGGTGGAGTGCAAGCTGGAGACCGGCCGCACGCACCAGATCCGTGTGCACATGCAATGGAAAGGCCATCCGCTTTTCAACGATGCGGCCTATGGTGGCGATCGGATCTTGAAAGGCACCACATTCACCAAGTACAGGCAGTTCGTGGAGAATTGTTTCAGGCTTTTGCCACGGCAGGCGCTGCATGCGCGCACGCTGGATATCGATCATCCGGTAACAGGAAAGCGCATGCATTTCGAAAGCCCGCTTCCACCGGATATGCAAGGTGTGTTGGACAAGTGGCGTCACTATACCGCCTTCAAGCCGATCGACGATGACGATGATGAACCGCTCGACAAGGAAGCAGCGAACAACATGAGGTAGCACGATGACGGTATCTTCATTGCTCGCCAAACATCTGCGGGACGTTCATTTCGGGGGCAATTGGACGTGCGTGAATTTGAAGGATCAACTCGCAGATGTCACCTGGCAGGAAGCGGTAACACAGGTGAAAGGGTTCAATACGATCGCAAGGCTCGCATACCACATTCATTACTTCACCGCCACGGTCCTGAAAGTATTACAAGGCGGTCCACTGGATGCGCACGACAATTTCAGTTTCGATCATCCTCCGATCGGATCGGAAGAGGATTGGAGGAAGTTCCGGGACGAGATCTTTTCGATCGCGGAAGCATGCGCTTCTGCGATCGAAGATCTACCGGAGGCACGCTTGGCGGATGATCTCGCGGAAAAGAAATACGGCAGCTACCACAGGAACATACTGGGGATCATTGAGCACAGCCATTATCACCTCGGCCAGATCGTGATCTTGAAGAAGCTTTTGTAGGGATCCATCCTCCTTCAACCAGGTTCGCGCCGCCATTTGATCAGGCGGAATTTGATATGATCATAAACGAGGGCTGCGATCAACAGAATTACCGGTAGGATCAATGCCCTGATCCGCAGATGGGGATAGAGCAATCCCGCTGCGACGCCGCCGAGAAAGAAGAAGATGATGATCAGCAACCGTAACTGGATCGTCGCCATCAATCGCTTGCGTTGTTCCTCCTTTCGGAAGAAGATCAATTGCGAAAGTTCGATCCCCAGGTCGGTGAACAGGCCGGTAAGGTGTGTGGTACGCACCACCGCCCTGGAGATCTTGGTGACCAGCGCATTTTGCAGGCCCATCGCGAAAAGCAATCCCACCGCGATCACATTGGGCAGTGCCACCATCAGATCTTCGCCCACTACAGCAAGTACCAGGAGGATGATCCCCTCGAACGCCACCGGTGCGATGAACATGTTCCGATCGCGAAGCCCCCAGAATTCCACCATTGTGTTCGAAACGAAAGCGCCCGCGAGGAAGGCCAGGATGTAGACCAGGAAGATCAGGCTTTGATGGAAACGCACATCGATCACCTCGGCCACGAAGAAGGCGAAATGCCCGGTGACATTGGTGGTTAGGCGGTGTATCGCGATGAAACCGATCACGTTCACAGCACCGGCCACGAAGGAAAGAACACTGGCGAGCTTCCTGTTGTGTATGTGGGTGCGTCCCCTGCCGTGGTGCCTGAACATGATCGATCAGATCTTTCGGATGATCTTGCCGGTCTGTGTGCGCGCGATCCTGCGTGTTGCGGAGATCCGCCGCGGCATTTCATGCGGGTGCAGCACCTTCATCAATATGTCGATCACTTCCTGCACCGCCTCGGGTGCGTGCTGCTGCGTTTCGATCACCAGGGCTACGGCCTGCCCGAGTTTATCATCGGGGATAGGCATGAAGAAGTGCGGGTAGGGTAGAAGTCCGCCGGTCTTTTCTTCCAATTGTTCCGGGAAGATCTTCTTTCCACCGCTGAGGATCACGTTGTCGTAGCGGCCACGCCAGCGGAAAGTCCTGTCATCGATCAGGTCCACGAGATCGTTGGTGTAATGTGAACGGACCGAGAGGTGCGGTGTGTGCACGACAAGGCAGCCGCGATCATCGCGTTCGAAGGTCACACCGCCGATCGCATGGTACCGATCGCTCCGCATGCGGCCGTTCAGCCGGCGCATCGCCACATGCGTCACGGTCTCGGTGCTTCCGTAGCCCTGGAATACCTGCACTTTCAATTCGCGCAGATCTTCTATCAGCGCCATGCTTACTGGTCCGCCTCCGAGCAGGACCATTTCGAATTGTTCCTCAACGCGCTTTCGATCTTCCTGTATCGCACGGTGCAGTTGCAATGGGATCATCGCCGTGAACCGGAACCGATCGGTGACCCCCAGGTTCTGCAACACGCTTCCCCGTGGATCGATGATGTGCATGTCCAGGCCGAGCACCATGGCGCGTACCAGCATCATCTTTCCGGCGATGTATTCGCTTGGAAGGCAGTGCAGGATCCTGTCGCCTTCCTTCAATTCGAAAGTTTCGCCGGTAAGCCGTGCGCTGGCGATCAGATCTTCGCGCGGGATCATGATCATCTTCGGTGTGCCGGTGGTGCCGCTCGTGTTCACTTCCAATGAACCATTGTGCTTCACCAGCAGTTGGTAGAAGGTCTCCAGCACTGGCCACCGCCACATTTCCCTGCGTTCGTCCGGATCGATGCGGAAGCGCTGCGCATGCACCAGTGAGTGATCCTTCACGCCGTCGATCGTGAGGTATTGGAACCGTTCACCGGTTGAAAGGGCGGAACCGTGATCGCTCATTTCAGATGCCCCCAGGCCGGAAGCACGTTCAAGTCCCATTCCGCTTCGGGCAGGTAATGGAGCATGCCGCCTTTTGCAACGAGCGGGGAAGGAATATTGTTCCTGTAGACCGCACCGGTGCCCAGGCCCTGCGGGATCGTAACGTTCAGCGTAGCGGTGAACTGGGCGATGGCATTAAGGCCGATGCTGCTCTCCAATGCGGAAGTGATCCACCACCCGATCGAGCGCTCTTCCGCGAGATGGATCCATTCCCGGGTCGGGGCCCAGCCACCCACCAGGCTTGGTTTGATCACGATGAATCGGGGTTTCACATGGTCCAGCAGATCCCGTCGCAGATCGGAATTGTTCATTCCGATGAGGTCCTCATCGAGCGCGATCGGTATGGGCGGATCGATGCAGAGTTCCGCCATCGATTCATGAAGTCCTGGCGGGATCGGTTGCTCGATGCTGTGCACGTTCAATTCTGCCAGCCGATCAAGGATCGGCCCCACATTGCGAACGTTGAAGGCGCCGTTGGCATCCACACGAAGCGTAAGGTCTTCCGTCGAAAATTCCTTTCGCACTTCGCTTAGAAGCTCGAGTTCATCTTCGATCCCGATCGCGCCGATCTTCATCTTGATGCAACGCGATCCGTTCTCGATCTGCTGCCGGATCCGATCGCGCATGGTGTGTTTGTCGCCCATCCACACGAGGCCATTGATCGGGATCCCTTTGCGGCCCAAAGTGAGATCCGAGGGGAAATGTTGCTTCGTTCCGCCGCTCTTCAGATCGCTCAGGCATTGTTCCACCGCGAACCGGACAGATGGAACATCGATCAGATCCTTATCCAGCCGATCCTCCCAATTGCTCGTCTCCTCACATAATTCCAGCAACTTCGTGCGCACATCCGCAGGGAATTCCTTGCTATGACCGGGGAACAGTGCAGCTTCGCCGATGCCCTTCACTTCCGGCCGATCATGCTGCCAGGCGATCAAATACCACACAGTGCGCGCGGTGATCGGGCCTTTGCTGGTGCCAAGCTCGAAGCGTGGCTCAAGAACGTGTTCGATCCAACTTGCGCGCAGCATTCAGGATAACAGCAGACCGATCGAGAAGGTGATCGCCGTGGCGAATGTACCCAAGGCCAGCCGTTTCAATTCAGGATCGAACGTTGCTGGATCGCTCTTGCGCCAGATGCCGAAAAAGTGGATCACGATCGGAAGATATCCCACGAGAAATAGCCATTTCCAATTCGATCCGATCTTGCCGTAAGTGAAGACCATCAGCAATAACAAAGGGATGACGATCAAACCGGAATGATAGATCCGCGCTTTTTGGATACCCAATCTTACCGCGACGGTGATCTTGCCGTTCGCCGAATCATTTTGAATGTCACGCATGTTGTTCACATTGAGAACGCCAGTGCTCAGCAGCCCGAACGCGATCGCAGGCATCAACACCGCCGTATTGAATTCCGAAGTGTGCAGATAAAAGCTTCCGATCACACCCACCAGACCGAAGAAGACGAATACCGAAACATCGCCGAGACCCGCGTAGCCGTAAGGATCTTTCCCGAACGTGTACTTCACGGCAGCGCCCAATGCAAGCACGCCAAGGAGAAGAAAAGCCAACATCGGAAGCGAAAGGCCGAAAACCATGATGATCAACCAGAGGCCGCTGAGGAATGCGAGCGAAGACACGATGAGCATGGCGCGTTGCATCGCCGCTGTGGAGATCGCACCACTTTGCACCGATCGCGCCGGCCCGTTCCGATCGGAATTATCGACCCCATGGAGATGATCGCCCAGATCGTTGGAAAGATTGCTCAATACCTGGAGCAGGATCGCGGTGATCAGCGTGAGCCCGAGAACATTTGCGTTGAAGCTGCCGTGTTCATACGCGAGCGCGCCGCCAACGATGATGCTGCTGATCGCGAGCGGAAGGGTGCGCAACCGGAAAGCATGGAGCCAGGCCTTCACTCCGCAAAGATCGTCAGCCGTGATCAATGAACGATCGCCCCGGCCGATCCATAAAGGCGCCGTTTTTGTTGGGATCGGCAGCAACGTTATTTAACCGATCTCATAAAAAACGATCTACATGAATACCGATCAAGTAAAGCAGAAGGCCGAGGATCTGAAGCAAAAGGCCGATAAGTTCAACCCCGAGAAGCGCGAAGGTCCTGTGGCAAAGGCCATCGAGGAGTACACTGCGCGTGTACCGAGCGATGTGTACCTGTGGGCCGCCGTGGGCTGCATGGCCGTAAGCGCCACCCTACAGATGATGGGACGCAAGCACAGCTCGCTGTTCGTTGGGCAGTGGCCTGCACCATTCCTGTTGATGGGCCTCTACAATAAGATCGTGAAAGTGGAAGGCAGCGATCGCGCTTCGAAAGGATCAAGCGGTAATCGTTACTAAGCGACTACAGGTCAGTTGACGATCGGTAGGGGAGGATCTTCCCTACCGATCGTCTATTTTTTTTTTCCGACACGAAACCAACAACGATCTGGGAAAAAAATATACTTTAGCCCTCGCCAAAGAATTACCTGCGATGAAGAAGCTATTTCCACTAGCTGTGGTTTCCGCTGCATTACTTCTTGTTAATTGTAAAAAGGAAGAGAAGGATGAAATCGTGATCCCTGGCGTACCTACTCTTCAGACTCCCGTGAACGGGGCAACGAGTGTAAGTGTATTTCCCACATTTACTTGGAATGGTGTAAGTGGAGCGAACTCTTATGAAGTGCAGATCTCATCTTCCGGTGGAACATTTGCCGGTTCGGATCTTGAAGACCAAGGCACCGTTTATGGTTCTACTAGTTACAAGAACAATTCGCATCAGTATTCGAGCGGCGCATATTTCTGGCGCGTAAGGGCTAAGAACTCAGCAGGAAGCGGCAATTGGTCCAGTGTGTTCACCTTCGGTGTGGACTCAAACTCTCCAGATCAGCCGGGACCGGTCTTTGGAAAGTTGCTGATATACGAGCCAAACCTACCTCCAGGCATTTCATATGCTGTCCAAATGAACGGATGGAGTGACAGGATCATTAGTTGCGCTGGTGCCATACCGCTCAATTGTGATGTACCAGATTCATGCACCTTCGCCCGCTACACTGGTATTTATTCTCAAACTTTAAACATTACTGTTAAATATGCCAATGGCCCAAATCAAGGCCAGATCGTTAATCAGGGAACCGTTATTGGCTCATTGGGTATGTGTGAGCGTATAAAGGTGAGCGACCTTTGACGAGAGATCTTCAAGGGAACTTGGGGAACTTCTGGAAATCGGGTGCGCGTTTTTCAAGGAAAGCATTCCTGCCTTCCTGCGCTTCATCCATCAGGTAATACATCAGCGTGGCATCGCCGGCGAATTCCATCAACCCGCGCTGGCCATCAAGCTCTGCGTTCAAGCCGCGCTTGATCATTCGCAATGCGAGCGGACTTCGTTGCATCATGATCTTGCACCATTCCACCGTTGTGTCCTCCAGTTCCGCGAGCGGTACGACCTTGTTCACCATGCCCATTTCCTCTGCTTCCTTCGCTGAATACTGAAGGCAGAGGAACCAGATCTCACGCGCCTTCTTCTGGCCCACATGGCGTGCGAGGTAGTTGCTCCCGAAACCGGCATCAAAGCTTCCCACCTTGGGACCGGTCTGCCCGAAACGCGCGTGATCCGCCGCGATCGTAAGATCGCACACCACGTGCAGCACATGTCCGCCGCCGATCGCGTAACCGTTCACCATCGCGACCACGGGCTTGGGTAGTTCGCGGATCCGTTTGTGCAGATCGAGAACGTTCAATCGTGGAACGCCATCATCGCCGATGTAACCGCCGCGCCCTTTCACATTCTGGTCGCCACCACTGCAGAATGCCTTGTCGCCTTCACCCGTTAATACCACCACGCCGATAGCCGGATCTTCGCGCGCAATGTCCATCGCGTCGATCATCTCCTTGTTCGTCTCGGGCCGGAAAGCGTTGTAGACCTCGGGCCTGTTGATCGTGATCTTGGCGATGCCTTCGAAGAATTCGAAACGGATATCGGAGTATCCCTTGATCGTTCTCCAGTTGCGCTTGTTCATCTATGAACGAAGATGTTTGAAATGATCGCGAAGCACTTTTGGTGAAGTGATCGGATCGGTGGTGATATGCAGGATCGCAGGACGATCGTGCGGTGAATAAAGCTCTTCGATCCCGATCCGCAGCGAGCTCATGTCGTTCGCATGGCAGTAAGGCAGATCGTAGGAATCGACGAGTTTTTTGATGCTCCTTGAATGTGGCGCTTCGAACCACGGAAGCAGCTCCTCATCCCGATCCGGACCTTCGATGAAGCGGAAGATATTTCCCCCGCCATTATCGATCACGATGATCTTCAAGTGCGCCGACAGATGATCGTTCCAGAAGGCGTTCGAATCGTACAGGAAGGCGATGTCGCCGCTGATCAGCGTGGTGGTGCGCTTCGTTGCGAAGGCAGCTCCAGCCGCGGTGCTGGTGCATCCATCGATGCCGCTTGCGCCACGGTTGCTCCAGAACCGGTGGCCCATGCCCCGCTCAAAAAGCTGCGCATACCGTGCAGGTGTGCTGTTCGCCAGGTGGATGTCCGATCGTTCGGGGATCCGTTCCAGAAGTTCGGCGAAGACCGTTAGATCCGTGAAGGGAGCGTTCTTCAGGAACGCCCGTTGCTTTTCAGCGGTGATCCGATCGGCCTCGTTCCAATCATCACGGAAATTTCCCTTGCTCGATCGTACCTGATCGGTGATCTGCGCGAAGAAGATCTCGGGATCCACATTGATATCGCGCGTGAGACTTTGATACGTATCGTAATGCCGCTGCCCCTGATCGATGTTCCAGTGCTGGCCGGGCTTCCATTTGCGCAACAACCCTTTGATCCGTTTGCTGATCACCGCGCCACCGAACGTGATCAACACATCGGGACGCAGCGCTCTTTCGTTCTCTTCGTTCACACCCTCGATCGCCCGATCGATGCACGTGATGAAAGCGGGGTCATCGAGGTTCGAGGTTGATTCCACCAGTACGGCGATCTGCGGATGCGAGGCGAGCTGGCGGAGATGTTCCTTCAACGCCGGATCCCAATTTCCCTGACCGGCGAGGATCATCACTTTGCTGGCGGTGGAAATGATCTCAGCGCAACTTTGGGCGAATTGCGGAAGAACAAAGCTTTCCGTTGGAAGTTGTTCGATGGTTCGTGACGGTTTGAAATGATCGCTGATCGTTCCATAAAGCGGTTCGGCGAACGGAATGTTCAAATGCACCGGACCCGCGACCGGCTTGCTCGCAGCATCGATCGCTTCGTTGATCAGCCTGCCGCAATGCCAGCGCGAAAGCTCATCGGGAACGATCCGTGGTAATTGCACGCTTTTCTTCATGTGCAATGCCAGCACGTTCTGTTGCCGGATCGCCTGGCCTTCACCCTGGTCCACCCATTCCTCCGGCCGATCCGCGGTGATCACCAGCAACGGGATCCGCTGGTAGAACGCTTCGGCGATGGCAGGGCCGTAGTTCAGGACAGCGCTTCCGCTGGTGCAGATCAGCGCGACCGGTGCGCGAAATTGTTGCGCCATGCCGAGGGCGAAGAACGCCGCGCTGCGCTCATCGATGATCCGGAGACAGTGGATCGAAACTTCGTTGAGAAAGGAGATGACCAGAGGTGCGCTGCGCGAACCCGGACTGATCACGGCATGGCGCACTCCCTTGAGCGCGCAAAGTCGGGCGATCTCCGAGGCTGCAAAATGATCGCTGGTCGCCATTCAGTGGGCGCAAAGTTATTCAGCCTTGACCGCCTCGAGCGGGCGCAGCCAGGTAAGTGCCTTGTGGCCTGTTTCAGCCCATTCCTTCTTTGGATCGCTTGCACCGGTGATGCCACCGCCAACGTACAGGATCGCTTCGTCCTGGAGAAGTTGCATGCAGCGCAGGTTCACGAAAAGCGAAGTGGAGCCCTTCCAACGCCATGGACCCCAGAACCCGGTGTAAAGCGATCGGTCGTGCGGTTCGTGGCTTCTTATGAATTGTAGGGCCCGATTGCGCGGGGTGCCGCACACGGCCGGGGTTGGATGGAGCGCTTTCATGATCGAAGCGGCCCGTATCTGATCGATGGGTGCGCTGATCCGGGTGTGTAGATGAGCGACCTGGGCGGCACGCAGCACCTTCCGATCGGAGGCGTGGATCCCGGACAGACCCGAAGCGTTCAACGTATCGATCACACTGCGCGTAACGTACTCCTGCTCTTCGCGCTCTTTCGATCCCCATTGGTCCGGATCATCAGGTGCGGCATCCAAGGGAAGTGTGCCGGCGATCGAATCCACGATCAACCGGTCGCCCTCGATCTGCATCAAACGTTCTGGCGATGCGCCGATCCATATGCCGAACTCGCTGGTGTTCAGGAGGCAGACGAAGGCATCAGGCTGTTCCTTCAAGGCCCGCGTGAACAATTGTGGGAGCAGTTTCCGATCGAACGGGACCGATAGTGTACGCGAAAGCACCACCTTTTCAAGGTCACCGTGCACGATGCTCTCTCGTGCTTCGGCCACTATCTTCAGGTACACGTCCCGACCCAACTCCGCCGCGCGGGATGTACTTCGTGCCCCCTCGAAGCCGGAGGCATGTTCGATCATAGTGTGATCGAACCGATCCTTCATCAGATCGAACTGCAGATCAGGTTGAAGGAAATAGGTACGTTGGGTTCGGTTGAAGAACGGCTCAATAAGGAATACGCTCTCCTTGACTTCCAGATCGTTGATATTCAACGATCGAAGTTCAGGTTGAAGTGATATCCATAAATGAACTTGATCCTGAGTATGAAATGCGACAAATGTGAGATCGCGTTCGAGGCAATGTCGTAAGGCCTGCTCGATACCTTGCATCACCCTTTATGCTGAATGATCAGGTTCGTGAGCCGGCACACCGCGCAAAGCTCGCCTGCTTCATTGGTCACGCGAATGTCCCAAACGTGTGTAGTTCTTCCTTTATGTATCAGATCTCCAGTCGCTTTAACCGTTCCAGTTCGAACGCCCTTCAAGTGGTTCGCATTTACTTCGATCCCAACTACACCTTCCTTCTCCAGGTCGATCAACAGCGCCGATCCCATGCTTCCCAACGATTCGGCGAGGGCTGCGGTGGCACCGCCATGCAACAGGCCCATCGGTTGGTGCGTGCGGCTTTCCACCGGAAGAGTGGCGCAAAAACATCCAGCTTCATCCACCATGAACTTGATACCCAGATGTTCCACCAGGGTGTTCCGGCAGATGCGATCGGCTTTTTCGGCGTGTTCAGCAGTGAATCTCATTGGCATCAAATGTAGCCCTGGCCCATCTTTGTGCCATGAAGCCCGAAGCGGAACGTCCCCGGATCCTTTTGGTGGAGGATGAGGAAGCGCTGCGGCTAACGCTGAAGCTGAATTTCGAATTGGAGGGCTACCATGTCACCACGGCGGTCACCGGTCCGGAGGCGCTGGAGCGTTTGCGCGGCGCGCGCTTCCATTTGGTGGTGATGGATGTGATGCTGCCCGGTATGGACGGTTATTCCGTGGTGGAAACGATCCGTTTGGAAGGTGATCCCACGCCGGTGCTCTTCCTTACCGCCCGCAATGCGCCGGCCGATCGGATCCGCGGCCTGCGCACCGGCGATGATCACCTGGGGAAGCCGTTCGAATTGGAGGAATTGCTGCTTCGCGTCTCGAAACTGGTGAAGAGGAATGAACCCGGATCGGCCAGCAGCCTGCGCACGAGCTATGATTTCAGCGGGAACCATATCGATTTCAATAGTTTCGAGGTGACCGGGTACAATGGCGAACGCCGCACCCTAAGCCAGCGGGAGATCATGCTGCTGCGGCTGCTGGTGGAGCGCGAAGGCGAAGTGGTGAGCCGCGAGGAGATCCTGCAGAAGGTGTGGGGCTACAACGTTTTTCCCACCACGCGCACGGTCGATAATTTCATTGTGGGATTCCGCAAGTATTTCGAGCCCGATCCACGCGATCCGCGCCACTTCCATTCCATTCGCGGGGTGGGCTACAAATTCACGTCCTGAAAAAATTTTCAAGCCGGGCGGCAACCCTTCCGGGGAACCCTCGTCTTTCTTTCACCAAGGCCCCTAATTCTTCCAGGTCTTGGGCTGGTTCCATAATTCCTTGCAGGTTCCGAGCAGGGGTCCGAAAAGGGTCCCTGCTCGGTTTTTGGGCCCATTGCTCGGCGGAATGGATCGGTTCATCGGCAGGCTGCACCACATCCGTCCATTTGTTCAAGACAGCTTGATCAATGGATCGATCGCTTTACTAACTTGCACCATTGAAGAAGGCCGGCAGGGCTTCGATCACAAGTAATAAACGAACAAGCTCAACTCGATGAAGAGCAATTTTATCACCCTTGCGCTGGGCCTCGTCCTTGGCCTCGCAGTTCCATCTTCGGCCGTGATCGCACAGGATCAGGTGGACGTGGGTCTTTTCCAGAACAACAACATGCTCGAGGTCCGTGTGAAACCTTCCGCGGAATTCAATGGGATCTTCTCATCGATCGTTTTCACGATCAAGTGGGATCGTTCCACGGGCGCTACGCTGGGGAATGTGGCCCAGGAAGGTGCCGTGCAACAATACATCCCGATCAGCCGCTCCGGCAATGTGCATGAGAACGGTCCTTTGAACTACCAGGTCTATGCGGGGTTCGGAACGCAGTCGCTCGCCAGTCAGGGTGTTTCATGGAATGCGGGTGAAGAATATGTGATCGCCACGATCCCTGTGACAGGCAAAGCGGAATTCGAATTGGTGAACGATGCATGGACCGCCGTTCCCGCGCACAACGCGAACTACTACGTTTCACTTGGCGGCCACGACAAGACCGGCATCATCTACAAATCGATCACGACCGCGGAAGAAGATGGCAGCGTGGTGATCCAACCTAACCCGAACAACGGGCAATTCACCTTCTCGTTCGTGAACAATGCGGCCATGGACATCGATGTGGATGTGGTGAATTCACTCGGCCAGTCGATCTTCAACGACAAGATCCCGGCCTTTGAAGGAACCTATCGCAAGGAGATGGACATCACCACCATGAGCAATGGCGTTTATTACCTGAAGGTGAAGCGCGGGGAATTTTCCAGCGTGCACAAGATCGTGTATCGCTGATAACGTTTGGTTTACGTGCGGAGGAAGGGGCGAAAGCCCCTTTTTCTTTTCAACCCACGCAACAGCCGCAATAGAGGCTTTCAGCCGTGTGGGAGAACGGGATCGATGGATCGAGAACTTCATCCACCAGTGCGGTGAGCAGTGTTGTAATGGCCGGCAGGTCCGATCGGTGGATGTCCTCTTTTCCTTCAAGTTGAAGGAGAAGGCCGCCGGAAAGTGAAGCTTTCTGCAACGGGATGATCCCGGCGCGAACCTTCGCCACCTCGGGATGTTCCATCATGAAAGCCCAGCTGTACATCAACAATTGAAGGCCGAATTTCTTTTCCGGCGTGACCAATTCCCGATCCAACCGTTTCAGGTCCACGTTGAAGGGTTGCACACTACCGGTCTTCACATCGAGGATATGGTGCACGCCATCGCGCAGTTCGATACGATCGCAGCGCCCGCGGATCCTCATGCCGTTGGGGAGTGAAGCGCAAACGTCGGCCTCGAGCAGCAGCGGCACGGTCTCCGATTCGCGGCAACGAGCAGCTTCTGCTTCAAGGTAAGCGGCCAGCGCCTTCGAGGCCATCTCGATCCGCAATCGGAAGTGTCCCGATCGCAGCGCGTCCATCGGGAATTTCTGCCGAAGGTGTTCGATCAGCATCGCATCGATCGCAGCGATCGGCTCCAGAAGAACTTCAGGTGTGATCACCGTTCCGATCAATGGTTGGTAGATCTGCTCAGCGATCGCGTGCACGGCTTCACCAAGCACATCGCCACCCAGCTTTTCATCCACTTCCTCCTGCGCCCGTATCCCGAGCACGTATTTGAAGTAAAGGTCCAGCGGACATGTGATCCAGGCGGAGATCGCGGAAGGAGAGAAGCCACGTTCACCGATCTTCCTCAGTTTCGCCAGCACCTTTTCATTCTTGCGGATGGAGATCCTGGTGGTGTTGCGCTGGTTGAACGAAGCGGTCACCGTGTGTTCGATCAACGTTGTTCCCGATCGGCCGATCAATTCGTGCCGCCATTGTTCGATGTAGCGTGAAGGACCTGCGCTGCCGTTGCGGCTGCTGGTATCGTATACGAGATATACGTCCTCCGCGAGATGCATCATCCGTTGGAAATGGTAGGCGGTGATGGCTTCGCGATCGCCGTGGAGCGGAAGTCCCCATGCCTTTCTCAATTCGAAGGGGATCCAGCTCTGGGTGGCGCCGGAGGCGGGCAGTACACCATCGTTGCATCCCAGCACGATCACCCGTTCATGGTCGAGCGCCCGGGTCTCCAGGGATCCCATGATCTGCGTACCGCTCAACGCTTCACCGAAGAATCCGATGCTTTCCTCCCGAAGCACGCGTGTCCGCAATGCGATGTATGATCGGATATCGATCGAGGTCTGGCCGGCGGATCGCTGCAATGCACGATCCAGGCGCTGCTGCAGTTGCGCCATGCGGAAAAGTTGCTCTGTGGCGAACCGGTCGGTAGAACAGATCCGCCTGGCCCAGCCGATGAGGTCTATGATCCTCTGTTGAAGCTCCGGCAGGTTTGCGGCCGGTTGGATCGCATGCAGCATTTCCTCCGGAACGGAGATCGATGCCGAAGCGATGATCTCGCCGAGCCTTTCCGCCGTGACACGCGACCGCTGCTCCTCCCGGATCACGGCGAGGATCGCAGGTGAGATCGCATGATGGACAAAAGGATGTAGAAGCAGACGCTCCAGATCACCGTGATGAAAACCGGCACCTTGCTGGTGCGATGCCTGGAATTGCAGGAACGCTTCCACCAACCCATGCACGGGAAGCGAGGCGAGGGGCATGCCCATGGTGACATTGAAAGGTCCGGAACTTTTGGGAAGCGCATCGAGCAACGGCATCAGCAGTTCTTCCGCCGCCAGCACGATGCAGGTGCGGCCGCGTTCCTCTTCACTGAGATCGGCGATCAGTTGTGCCGCGTAACGCGCCTGGGCCACGGCATGGGGAACGGCAACAAGATGCATGGTGCGCCTGCGCTCCTTGATCTCCTGGATCGGCGGGATCACACCTTCGCCAAGATCGGCGATGGACCGGCGCAGAAAGATCCCCGCTTCCTGATGATGCTCCTGCAGGTAGTAACGATCGGCATCCCAGGCCACCGTGAGCTTTCCGTTCTGTTGCAAAGCGCGAAGCACTTTGGTGGAAGCCGGATCGAGCGCGTTCATTCCGGCGAGCCACACCTTCTTCCATGGAAGCCGATCGATGGATCGCGCCACTTCTTCGGCCGTTCTGCGCGCCAGCCAGCCCGAGGTGCCGATGCCACGTTCATCCATCAGCCTGTGCATGCGCCGGTGCATTTCGCCGGTGGCGCGCCACTGCTGTGCAAGCCGTTGCTGACCTTCGCTGAGCTCGCCGAGCCTGAAGCTCCATTCCTCGATCTCATGGAAACTTCGCAGGTCGCGATATACATCATCCAGATCGGCCAGGTGCGCATCAAGTTCGCTCATGTCGCGCAGCGTCACCGGCGCCCACTGGAGGAATTCGGCCAGGGGATCGGAACGATCGCCCATCACCGCGCGATGTGCATCGTGCAGCATGAAGATCATTTCCATTCCTTCGCCCTGGCGCAGACCGCTGATCCGTTGCAGCAGCGATCCCATGTTCAACATCTCGGGACTCCAGATGGTGCGGCCGCACCGGGCGGCCAGGGCTTTTTGAAGATGAAGACCCGCCCGGCGCCCCGGAAGCACTACGGCCACTTGGTCCAATTCATGCTGATGATCCTTCAGCAGGGCAACGGCAAGGCGATCGATGAAAGGTTCCATGGAAACAGCGGTGGAAGATAAGGGACCACAACGCCGGTCTGTGGAGAGATCCTTCCCCATGTACCGCATGCTGATGGATGGCCGGCATTTCTACCGGATCCAGAGCGAGAATTCCTTCACGGAGATACAGATCATCGGCAACCGGCGAACGGTGCACGAGATATATGCTTCAGCCTATCCCGAGAAGGTGCGCATACAACAGATGATCACCCTGGCCGATGGGCTTTATGAAGAGATCGATGCGGCCCGCTGGGAGGATGAGTGGGATGCCGTGCGCGGCTGACCGTGCTATTTTGAACCGATCCCTGTTGCCATTTCCGGCAGATCGATACCCCACAGGCAACCGATCACCGTATCTTTTGGTCGTTCAAACATGCGGCTGGGGATCAAGATCACGATGATCATGTTGCTGCTGACCCGATCGGCTTGGGCCACGCACATCATCGGTGGCGAGATGTTCTACGATCACCTCGGCGGCGATCAGTACCTCATAACACTGGAGCTTTACCGCGATTGCGGCCCGGACAATACGCAGGGAACGGGTTTCGACTTCCAGGCGACGATCGGCGTTTTCAATTCCACGGGGAATTTCCTCTTCTCGGTCTCGCTCACCGATCCGGGGGAGACCACCGTACCAGTGGACCTCAACAGCCCGTGCATGATCGCGCCGCCCAGCGTGTGCGTGGCCACCACGGTGTACAGTGGGGTGGTGGACCTTCCGCCGATCCCCGGCGGATATCACTTGAGCTATCAGCGTTGCTGCCGCACCCCTGCGATCGTGAACCTCGATGCACCGAATTCCCAGGGGCTCACCTGCACCGTGAAGGTTCCAGGCGTACCGAACGTGGTGAACAGCTCCCCCCGCTTCACTGAATATCCGCCGATCGCTTTGTGTTTCGGCGAGGATATGGCCTTCGATCATTCCGCCTTCGATCCGGATGGCGATGAACTGATCTATGAACTTTGCGCACCGTTCATCGGTGGCACGAGCGCCGATCCGGCACCGGCGATACCCACACCGCCGCCCTATACGGAGGTTGATTGGGCGGCCGGTTATTCGGCAGCGTTCCCCCTCGATGCCGCGCCCCCGCTCACCATCGATCCGGCGACAGGTGAGCTCACGGTGACACCGTCGCTGCTCGGTTCCTTCACCGTGGGTGTGCGTGTGCGCGAAATGCGCAACGGTGTCCAACTCAGCGAAGTGATCCGCGATTTCAAGTTCGTGGTGGTATCCTGCGAAACCGATATCGTGGCATCCATCGCGGATCTTGAGGCGGAGGAGATGTTCGACTGCCTTACGGCAAGTTTCGAGAACACGAGCATCAATGGTGGTTTCTGGCATTGGGATTTCGGCGTGCCGAATACGCTTGCCGATACCTCGGATCAGTTCGAACCGGAATGGATCTATGCCGAAAGCGGAACGTACACTGTAACATTGATAGCAAATCCGGGCTGGCCATGCGCCGATACCGCACAGATCACGATCACCACGCCACCGGCGTTCGGAGTGTTCTTCGATCCGCCGGAGAATGTCTGTGTGGGATCGGATCAAACGTTCACGGCACAGGGAGAACTTCCGCCTGGAACGATCTTCCAATGGACGATACCGCCGGAAGCTTCAGCCCAGGACCTTGCCGCTTCACAAGTGATCGCTTCGTTCAGCGCGCCGGGCACACATGTGATCGCCTTGAACGTTTCCGCTGAAGGTTGCACGGATAGTTACGCCGATTCCGTGGTAGTGCATCCTTATCCGATCGCGGATTTCGATAGCGATCATTTCATCTGTGCGAAAGAGCAGATCGTATTCGAGGACCTTTCCACGTCGACCACTCCGATGACCCATCATTGGGATCTCGGTGATGGTACGATCGGCACCGATCCTGCGCCGATCCATCACTACGAAGAACCGGGCACCTACACGGTGAGCCACACCGTTTCAACAAGTGAAGGATGCATCGCTGAGGACACCGAGGTAAAGGTGGCGCAGGTCACTGTCCATCCATTGCCGGTAGCGGGTTTCCGCGTAATGCCAGCGCAGGTGAGCATGCACGATGCACAGGTTGAAGTGGTCGATCACGCGGAAGGTGCGATGTCCTGGACCTATCTGATCGAAGATCAACAGGTGCACGATCCCTCGTTCGATCACTGGTTCGAAGATGCGGGGCAAGTGGAGGTGTGGCAATTCGTGACCTCGGAGCACGGTTGCCGCGACAGCACTGCTGTTGATGTGTTCATCACCGATCACCTCTTCTTCGCACCCAACGCCTTCACCCCGAACGGTGATGGCCTGAACGATCTCTTCGCACCGATGGTGAAAGGTGCGCGGCTCTATGATCTCTCGATCTATGATCGCTATGGCAGGGAAGTGTTCAGAACGGATGATCCGAAAGCTGCCTGGGATGGTTCGGGACTTCCGCAGGGCATGTTCACCTACAAGGCGAATATCGCGGAATACGGCACACATCGCCAGGAGTACACCGGCCATGTGAGCTTGCTGCGCTGATCACCGATCGGCCGTGCGCACCATGTCCACATGAGGGATCCCATCCCAGGGATATTCCCCGCCGATCCGTTTGAACCCGAATCCCGCGTAGAACTTCTCAAGGTGCGCCTGTGCCGCCAGTTCCGATCGCATCGATCCATAAAGTTCGAACAGGGTGGCAAGCGTGAAGAGGATCAATTCCCTTGCGAAGCCATTGCCCCGCATATCCTTGCGCACCACCACGCGCCCGATGTGCGGCCGCCCACTTTCAGCAGGTGGGATGATGCGGGCGTATGCGATCACCACACCGGCGGCATCCCTGCCCAGAATATGGATGCACGCGGGATCACGACCATCGATCTCGGCATAGGCACAGGCCTGTTCCACAACGAAGATGTCCGTGCGCAGCCGCAGCAGATCGTGCAGCTCGTAAACGGAGAGATCTTCAAAACGCTTCGCTGAGAACTCCAATTCCATCGGCATCGATCTGCTGCAGAGCGCCATCGCGAACGTAGAGCAACGCCCCTTCAACCTTCAAACCGGTAAGTTCCTTCAACCGCTGCATGTAACCGGCCACCTGCTCCACGTGTTCCTCGTAGGGTTTTCCGGTCTTTATATCCAGCACGCGCACCACATCGCCTTCGATCACCACCCGATCCGGGCGGAGCGCGTTGCCCTTGCTGGTGATTATCGTACGTTCGCTGCGCACGATCAGTCCGGGTTTGAACCAGGGAGCCAGGTCTTCGCTTGTGATCATCGGGAGCAATTTCTCTTCCAGGGCCGCGGCCATCTCTTCGGAAAGTTCACCCTGCAATACCGCTTTCTTCAACGTTGTAACAAGATCCCGTGCCCCGATCACGCGGGCGAGCAGATCATGGACAAGATCGCCATGTGAGCGGAACGGATCGGGATCGGCGGGATCCCATTCACGCGGCGCCTCGAAACGCACAGCGATCGGTGATCCGGTGCTTCCATCCGTAACCTCTTTCAAGAATTCCATTTCCAGGGATCGGCGCTTCTTCCATGGCCCGGTGCGTTCACCATCGATCAGGCGATCCCCGGCGTTCGCTTCCAGGAAACGGAGCAGTTCACGCGTGATGCCATCGGCACCGTATTCGTGCACTTTGGCATAAAGCCGCTGTTCGGGCCGCGTGAAGGCCACGTAGAGCAGATCGAGCGAATCGAGAACGGAGAGCGCTGCTTCCTCCTCCAATTCCGGAAGTTCAAGTTCGCGAAGCGCCTTGCCGCTGCGCACCAGGGCGACATTCAACTCAGGCACCGCATCACCCGGTGCGATCCAGATCCTGTCGCCCAGATCACCCTTGCTGCTCATACACGTGTTGGGCACGATCACCACCGGGAATTGCAGGCCTTTCGATCGGTGGATCGTCATCACCTGTATGGCCTGTCCGTTGTCCGGCGGATCAACGCTGCGGTTCTCTCCGGCGCGTTCCCAATGTTCAAGGAAACCGCCGATGTCCTGCCCGTGATCCGTGCTCCACGTGAAGGCTTCATCGAGCAGGGTGAGCAATTGTGCATCGGCCGATGGCTGCAGCCCGAGCGCATGGGCAAGTTCGCCGATCAGGGCCGAAAGCGTGGTGCGCAGCCTGGGCGATCCCTTCTCTTTCAACCATGATCGAAGCAGGGCGATCGGATCGGGAAGCTCTTCGCCTTCGCCGCCAAGACCGATCCCGGTGGCTTCTTTTTCCGCGGAAACGATCGCCTGGTATTGCGCGATGCGCGCGGCCGCTTCCGGATCGGCGGTGTGCAGGAAGCGGAGCATGTCGATCAGCAATTCGATCACCGGATCGCCGGAAAGCTGCAGCCCGTCCGGTGAGACCACCGCATGGCCCCTCGCTACCAATTCAGCGGCGATGGTGCGGCCGAGGCTGCGGCTGCGCACGAGCACGGCAATATCGCCGGGGGCGAACCCATCTTCGATCGAATCCTTTACAGCCTGAAGGGTGAAGCGAAGCATCTCTTCGTTCCGCTCTTCTCCTGTGATCTCCTTCGGCAACTTTTCGATCAGCACGAACCCTGGATCGTTCTTGATCACAAGCTGCTCATGATCGTTGTAGACAGGTTGAAGATGTTCCGGCAGCTGCTGCTTCAGCGCAGTGAACAGGTTGTTGTTGAATTCGATGATCGTCCCTGCCGATCGGTAATTGTGCTCCAGCCGTTCGGCCTTTTTGTAATTACGGATCAACGTTCGTTCACGTTCCGAAGCGATCGTATCCTCCGTCTTGCCGAAAAGCTTTGGCAGTTCCACGAAGAGACGTACTTCGCCGTTGCGCCAGCGGTAGATCGCCTGTTTCGCGTCGCCAACGAGCAGCGCCGATCCGCCTGAACCGAGCGCGTTATCGATCAGCGGTAGCAGCGCGTTCCATTGCTGCATGCTGGTGTCCTGGAACTCATCGATCAGGAAATGGCGGTAGCGCTCGCCGAGCCGCTCGAAGATGAACGGCACCGGTTCATCCATCACCACCTGTGAGACCTTGCGCGTGAGATCGCTGAAGAAGGCGACCGCATCGCTCTGCTTCACTTGCTCGAGGCGAAGGTCCAGTTCATGCAAGGCGAACGCTGGAAGCAGTTCTCGCGCCACAGCGCGCCGCACAACATAACGGCGATGATCTTCCTCGCGAAGCTGCTCGGCCGTGTCGTAGATCTTCAGCAGTTCACCGGTAATGGAATGGATCGAACTGATCACCGCGGGTGCGGCCTTCCCAGAATTCCATTTACCCGTTTCGATCGTCTTCAGCGTGTTCGATCCCGGTGGATCCCACAGATCGCTGAAAGCGGAAAGTTTCCTGAAATAGCTGTAGATCCCGTTCTTTCCATAGGAGAGATCCTCGGGTGCGACACCGGCTTCTTCCAGAACGAGCAGTGCCTGTTTTCCCAGATCGTTCACTTTCCGGCGAAGGATCACTTCTTCCGATCGCAGGCGATCGGCCAGCGGCTTCAATTGGCCGGGCGGGAACTTCCGCAATTGCTCCAGGGGCGCGATCGAACTTTCCTTGGAAAGTTCGCAACTGAGCTCTTTCAGCGGGCGTTCGGGATCCCACTTGCGTTCCTCGTGCAGCAGTTGCAGGCAGACCTCGGTGAGCAATGTGGTGATGCGTTCATCCACGCCCACTTCGGCGATCAGCTTGTCCACGGCGAGGTCGCGATAATATTCCTCCTCGGTGGTCATATGCAGATCATGGTCGAGCTGCAGATCGCGCGCGAAAGGGCGCACCACTTTTCGCGTGAACCCATCGATCGTGCCGATCGCCACATTGGACCAGTGGTGGAGCATGTGCTCCAGGCAGGCGTTGGCACGTTGAGCGATCACATTCCGATCGGCCTTCGACGTTGCCACCAGATGATCCATCACATCGGCGATCCGCGCATCATGCACTTCGTTCTTCGCCAGTTCCTTCAGGTAATCGATCACGCGCTCCTTCATTTCACCCGCGGCCTTGTTGGTGAAGGTGAGGGCGAGCACCTTGCGATACGCCGAAGGATCCCCGCCCGCGAGGCAGAGGCCGAGATAATGCTTCACCAGAGCGTGTGTTTTCCCAGCGCCGGCCGAGCTGTGAAGTACCTGGAACATCGTTGCCGAAGATAGTTTCCGGCGAGCGGCCGTACCAGCATAAGCAGTGGGGGAACGCAGCAACTTATCAACGCGTAAATTCGTTGCACGTAACCAAGATCAACCACCGATCAGATGTCCGTTCTCAGATCCATCATTCTGGCCATGTCCGGCGCATTGCTTCTGTCTTCCTGCCACAAGGATCCGGCGGTGGCGCCGCAGGGTGATGGCTGGGTGCGCCTGCAGATGATCCCCGAATGGGAAGGTGCGCCTTTCCAGGCGTTCACCGAACAGCAGAACATCTCTGGTTATCGTGTTCAGGTGGAATTGGTGCGGTTCTACCTGAGCAACATCAGGCTTATCCAGGGATCGGGTTATTCGCAGTTGACCGAAGTGAACCTTTTCGACCTCACGAACGGCCCGATCGAAATGATCCTGCCGGCTGACGGTGGGAATTGGAGCGGCCTCAACATGGGGCTCGGCGTAACGGAACAGTTGAACCATTCCGATCCGGTGCTGTACGCTAACGATCATCCATTGAGCGCATCCAACGGCATGCATTGGGATTGGACGATGGGCTACATCTTCACGAAATTCGAAGGCCGGCACGACACGATCCCCGGCAGCAGCGGTGCCTTCCCGAACACGTTCTCGATCCATACCGGTTTCGATACGGCCTACGTGAACATCGATCTGCAACCTTCGCTGCCGATCCAGGTGGTGGATGGAGATACCACCACCATCACCGTGCGCGTGGCGATCGACAGTTTCTTCCATAGCGACGAAGGCGGAACGATCGACCTTGCGGACGAATACCTTTCACACGGAATGAACGTTCCACTCTCGATGAAACTGAGCCGTAATGTGGCTGAAAGCTTCACGATCGATTGAGATCCAGGCTGGTGGGATCCAATTCTTTTCCTTAAATTCATGGGCCTGAAAAAAGGGTGGGGATGAAGCGTAAATGGGTGGGATATGGTCTTGTGCTCCTGGTGATCTCCGCCTTGAACGCATGCCGCCGTCCCGATCCGCCTGAAGTGCCGCAACCCGGTCCAGGTGGCGGATCGGCGCAATTCCCGCCGCCCACGCCTTACGATCTGCAGATCCCTTCCAACATGCCGCCCATGTTGATCCCGCCGGACAATCCGCTCACGGTGGAAGGAGTGCAACTCGGAAGGCATCTTTTCTACGAAAAACGGCTTTCCGGCAACAACACGATGTCCTGCGGCACATGCCATTCGCCGCAGAACGCTTTTGCCGAAGCGAACCAGTTCAGCACCGGGATCGATGGGATCCAGGGCAACCGCAACTCCATGGCGCTGATCAACCTGGGATGGGAAACCAGCTTTTTCTGGGATGGCCGCGCGGCAACGCTGGAAGAACAGGTGCTTCAACCGGTGACCAACCCGATCGAGATGCACGACACGTGGCCGAACGTGGTGTACAAGCTGCAGAGCGATCCGGCCTACGAGGAACTTTTCGGCAAGGCGTTCGGTTCGCCCGCGATCGATTCGTTGAAAGCCGCCAAGGCGCTCGCACAATTCCTGCGCACCATGATCAGCGCGAATTCCAAGTTCGACAAGTTCATGCGCGGTGAGATCCAGCTCGAGCCCGAAGAAGCGCTCGGTTTTCAGTTGACGCAGATGGAAGGGGGCGATCCGGCCTTCGGTCAGGGCGGTCAGCTTGGCGCGGATTGTTTCCATTGTCACCCGCATGGCGGCGGCCGCTTCACCGACGGGATATTCCGCAACAACGGGCTGGACAGTGAATTCTCCGATCCGGGAAGGGGCGGGGTGACCGGGCTTCCGCAGGACATGGGCAAGTTCAAGACACCTACGTTGCGCAATGTGGCCCTTTCAGCGCCATACATGCACGATGGCCGTTTCCAGACATTGGAGGAAGTGATCGGGCACTATGATTCCGGCGGACAACCTTCGCCCACGATCGATCCGAACATGAAGTTCACCCAGGGCGGACTTCAGCTAACGGCGGAAAAGAAATCCCAATTGATCGCCTACCTCCACACGCTCACCGATACGGATTTCATCACCGATGAGCGTTTCCAGGATCCGGGCCCGCCCTAGATCCCGATCGGCCTGAAGCCTGAAACCTTCGGGTGGTCTTCCGCGTATATCTCATGGACCTTTTACCGGAAGCCATGAGAAGACATAGCGTACAATCCGATCGGCCCATGCTGCGGCCAGGCCAGCCATCGATCCTGAAGGAACAGGCGATCAGCGCACGCAGAAGCGAACCCGGCGAACATCCGTTGCGTATGACCATGTCGATCCGGTCCGCACCGGTTTCATTCAACTCCCACCGGTAAGCCAAGCTCCACCCCAACGTGCTTCACATGCGCATCATCGTGATAGGTCTGGCGGCGCTCTGCGCCTCGAATCCATTATCTGCCCAGAAAGGCTTCAAGGCCATGCACCACAAGATGCATGATCAGGCGAAGAACCTGCTGGAGGCCGAGGAGTATGAAGAAGCGGCGAAGCTTTACAAGAAGCTTGTGCCGATCGATACCGCGTTCGCACAGGTGGCCTATGAATATGGTCTCTGCCTGGCCAACATTCCCGAATATCGGGAGCGATCGGTGCCGTACTTCGAGCGGGCCGTGCGCCACAATTACACGGAAGCCTACCTGCAGCTCGGTCTGGCGCGGCACTGGCAGCACCGGTTCACCGAAGCCATCGAACTGATGGACCGGTACAAGGAATTGAACGTGCGTGAAGTGAAGGATCCCGAAGTGGACCGCTCGATCGCCATGAGCCGCAATGCCAGGGAACTGGTGAAGGAGCCTGTTGACGTGAAGATCAGGAACATGGGCGCGGTGATCAACTCTACCGCGCACGATTACTGTCCGCTGGTGACCGCCGATGGAAATACCATGTACTTCACTTCACGGCGCGCGGGTGCCCGCGGTGGAATGAAGGATGCGACAGGGCAATACCTGGAGGACATCTATGTGGCACGCCAGATCGATGGTACGTGGACACAGGCGATAAACGCCGGATCGGTGCTCAACTCGGTGCATAACCATGACGCCACCGTTGGCTTGGCGCCCGATGGAAGTTCCATGATCATCTACCGATCCAGCAAAGACCTTGCATCGGGCGATCTGTACGAAGCGCGTGCGCATGCGATGCAATGGCAGGCGCCAACGCTGATGACCGACAAGATCAATTCAAAGTATCACGAACCAAGTGCAAGCATTGCGCCGGGCGGGGATGAGATCTACTTCTCTTCCGATCGGCCGGGAGGTTTCGGCGGCCGCGATCTGTACCGGATCCGCCGCCTGCCGAACGGAGAATGGAGCCAGCCGCTCAACCTTGGTGCAACGGTGAATACGATCCACGATGAGGACGCGCCGTTCATGCACAGCGATGGAACGACATTGTTCTTCAGCTCGAACGGCCACAACACCATGGGCGGTTACGACATTTTCAAAGCCGTGCTCGTCGATCCGTTCATGAACGGCTGGGGAAAACCGGTGAACCTGGGTTATCCGCTCAACACCGTGAACGACGATATCTACTTCTCGCTGAGCGACGATGGTTTCACAGGCTATTTCTCATCGCAACGCCAGAACGGGATCGGTATGCAGGATATCTACCAGATCACCTTCCCCGGAAGCCAGCTCGATCACGTATTCGTGCGTGGCCTCGTGGCCGATGCGAACGATGAACCAGTGAAAGCACGTATCCTGCTCACCGATCCGATCAGTGAAGAGATCATCGGTGTGTACAACACGAACGAGAACACCGGCCGCTTCTTGATGCTGCTCGGCCAGGACCAGCAATGCACCATGCAGATCGAGGCGCGCGGTTTTGTTTCGCAACGGATGGAGATCACCGGCAGGCCGAACATCGATGGCACACGTGAGATGATGTTCGATGTTTTGTTGCAGCCGGAGCCTGGACGGGATCGGATGACGTTGACGGAGTAGATCACTGTGAAAATGAAATACAAGGCTCGTCGAAAGGCGGGCCTTTTTTTTAAGCCGCCTCCCGCCAAATGCGCGGGATCGGGCTGTACGCTATAGTTGCTTCGTTTCGCCGGATGCAGCTGCGGCTGCGGTGGCTTCCTTCGGTCGCCTCCTCGCTCGCGCGATCACCAACGGCTCCACTTCAGCAAGCTGCCGCTCCCATCCCTTGCGGAGATCGGTACTAACGGATGAATTTCGGTTTGGATCTTAGCCTCCGGTCGACCTGATCTCAAAGCGCCAAAACCTCCGAAGGGTCTCCGAAGGGACCCTGCGCCTTCATAGATCTTGATCGGAATGGATCATTCTTCCTTCTCGCTCAATTCCAACCACCGATCGGTCTTCGCATCGATCTGTTCGGAGATCTCCTGCAACTGCTGCGATCGTTTCGCAAGTTCTTCGTGTCCAAGTCCAGCTTCGCCCAGTGAACCGAGCAACTGCTCTTTCTTCACTTCAAGTTCGGGAAGATCCTTGTTCAGCTTTTGCAATTCCAGTTTTTCGGCGTAGGTGAGCTTATTCTGCTGCTGCGGTTTCTTCTTCGCCGGCTTTTCATTCTCAACGATCGTTGCCGCCGTCGGTTGCTGCTTCGCCGATCCTTTCCGCTCGCGCAATTCCGTGTAACTGCCAACCCATTCCTTCACTTTTCCTTCGCCTTCGAACACCAACAGTTTCTGGCAGAGCTTGTCCATGAAGAACCGATCGTGGCTTACCACCAGCAGGCATACGTCCAGGTCCATCAGGAAATCCTCCATCGCGCTAAGCGTGGGAATATCCAGGTCGTTCGTCGGTTCGTCCAGGATCAGCACGTTGGGGTTCTTCATCAGCACCGTACACAGGTGAAGCCTGCGGCGTTCGCCACCGCTCAAGGTGCTCGCGTATTGCCACTGTTGTTCCTTGTCGAAGAGGAACCGCTCGAGCAATTGTGAAGCGGAAAGCGTGCGGCCTTTCGCCAGCGGGATCACATCGGCGATGTCGCGCACCACTTCAAGGATCCGCTTGTCCTCCTTCAGGTCCAGACCTTGCTGGCCGAAGAAACCGAGCACCACCGTATCGCCGATCGTTACCTTGCCCATATCGGGCTCCTGGCGCTTGGTGAGCAGATCAATGAAGGTGCTCTTCCCGATCCCGTTCGGGCCAACGATCCCGATCCGATCGCCGCGCTTCAATGAATAGTTGAAGTGTTCCACGATCGGTTTCTCACCGAATTTCTTCGTGAGGTTCCGCGCTTCGATCACCTTGCCGCCAAGCCGTGAGGTGTTCACTTCGATCGTAACGTTCTCGCGATCGAATTTCCGGTTGGCCTGATCCTTCAATTCATCAAAGGCCTGCAACCTGCTCTTGCTCTTCGTTCCACGCGCGCGCGGCATCTTGCGTACCCATTCCAGCTCACGGCGCATGTGGCCCTGCAGGTGGTGTTGGGTCGCATTCCGCACTTCATCGGCGAGCGCCTTCTTCTCTATGTAATAGGAATAATTGCCTTTGTAGCGCGTGAATTCACCGAACTCCATCTCGATGATCTCGTCGCACACATTGTCCAGGAAATATCGATCGTGTGTCACCAGCAGTAGCGTCACGTTCGGGCCGCTCAGCTCATCCTCCAACTGTTCGATCATGTCGATATCGAGGTGGTTGGTCGGCTCATCCAGGATCAGTACGTCCGGCAGATCGATCAGCACCTTGGCCATGGCGAGCCGTTTCTGCTGACCGCCGCTCAGGCTATTCACCGGCTGTTCCATATCGCGCAACCCGAACCTGTGAAGCAGCGTGGTCACCCGGCTTTCATGGTCCCACGCGTGCAATTCCTCCATCCGGTCGATCGCCTTTTGCAACGCTTCGCCACCGAGCCCTTGCGCCACCGCATGTTCGTAGGCCCGCACGGCAAGCGTTACCGGATCGTTGCGATCGAGCATCTCATCCACCAGCGAATGCGAGGCCGTCATCGAAACATTTTGATCGAGGTAGCCGGTGCGGATCCCCTTGTTGAAGGTGATGTTCCCTTCATCGGGTTTTTCGATCCCCGCTATACACTTCAGCAGCGTGCTCTTGCCGGTGCCGTTTCGCGCCACTATCGCCGTCTTCTGGCCTTTCTCCAGTCCAAAACTGATGTCCTTAAAAAGTTGCCGTGGACCGAAGCGTTTCGCAACGCGTTCCACTGAAAGTACGTTCATGCAGGGCTGAATGCCGCGATCGGCGCGGGCCGCGAAGGTACGGAAGGGGGAGTTGTCCGTTGTCCGGTGTCAGTTTCCGGCGCTCGGACCGATCGGCACCAAGCCAGCAAGTAGCGCGCATTTCCTGACAACATATAACTGCGAACTGACAACTGACAACTGTATTTGGGCGTGCCCCCGAATGAAGATCCTCTCAGGCGTGTCCGCCGAAGCTTTAGCGAAGGCGGGCTTTCCGCTTCCCCCGCAGTACTGCGGGGCGCTCACGCACATCCGGGAAGTGCAAGGACCCTACCTCTCGCAGATCTCTTTCAACTTGTCCAGCGCCTTCGGATAAGTGTTCTTGAAGTAATCCGAATGGTCATCCGTACTATCCAATTCAACGGTTAGAACGGTCGATCCGTTGTTCTCCTCAAATCGGTAGGTCTCATGTCCGCCTGCCCATTTCTCGACCTCTTCACCGGTGGTGATCTCTTTATCGCCGTCCAGAAATCCGTAATGCCGTATGGAAACAAGCTTGCCTGGTCGGTTCTCCACGACCTGTGAGACCATTCCGCCTTTCTTTCCGTTCTCGTCCACGCCAACGAAAAGTATTTTGCTCCCCTTGGCCCAGTTACCCTCGTAATCGGAAGTTGGATTGAAAGCCACTGTCCAGCCTTTGTACGTGGACTTATCCTTCAAGCCAAGCATAGTCTCGTAGACTTTATCCGCGCCAGCGTTTATTTCCTTTTTGAACTGTAATTTTTGCATGGTCGTCAATTCAGGTGTTTCGAGATCGGCTGCTATGGGATCGTGTTTCCGAAGTATCTAATGTAAGATGTTGAAACAACGTTTAATGATCCCTGGATAGCACAAGATTCGCACGATTCCGGGTCACGCCCGGAATGACACCTCCAACCTTCAGCCTTCAACCTTCAGCCTTCAACCTTCAGCCTTCTTCTTCTCTTCCTTCAGCAACTTCCGCAGATCACCGATCAACCGATCCACGTCCTTTTCACTAGTGCCATCGTAGAAACCACGTAACCTGCGCTGGCTGTCCACAAGCACAAAATTCTCGGTGTGCACGAAATCATCCGGGCCGCCGTCGCCTTCATCCAGCGCAGCGAAATAGCTGGTGCGCGCAAGGCGGTAGATCTGCGCGCGATCGCCGGTAAGAAACCGCCACCGATCGGGATCGGCGCCGTGCAGATCACCGTAATCCGCGAGCACGCTCACCGAATCGATCTCGGGTGTTACCGAGTGGGAGAGAAGCATCAACATTTCTTCATCCTTGAATTCCTCCTGCACGCGCGCCATCTGTACGCTCATCTTCGGGCAGATCGTGGCGCACGTGGTGAAGAAGAAATCCGCGACGATCACTTTTCCCTGCAGATCCGCGAGACGTAACGTGTCACCACGTTGGTCGATCAACTCGAAATCCTTTATGTGATGTTCACCGGGCGAGATCCCGGACCGATCCACCAGCCGCGGATCAAGCTGGTTGGGGTGATAGATCGGCAACCGATCGGAAGGTTTGATGATGAAATAGGCGACCACAACCGCAACGATGAAGATCAGCCCGAAACCGATCACGCGTTTGCTCATGGTGCGGGTTCCACCGGTTTTTTCCGATCCACTTTCGCGATGTTGAAACTGTAATCGATCGAGTAGATCCAATTGTGCGCGGGCCAGGCGATATCGCGCTCGCGATCATGCAGGATCGTGAGGTCGATCGAGTGTGCTTTGGAAAATTTCCAGGTCGTTCCCAGGCGATAGCGCGTGCCGATGTACATCAATCCATAGGGTTGTGCCCAGGTGAAGAATTCCGCGCCGATGAATGGATCGAGCTTCCATTTTGCGAAGTCGTGTTCCACCGTGAAACGATTACGGATCACCTCGCGCTCTTCGCCGAATTCGCGGTAATTATGCTGGTACCGCAAGCGGTAATTGAGCTTGGTACGCTTCACATCTCCGCTGAGCGATGCCTGTACGATCGTGCGCGTGCGATCCTCGTTACCCGGCCGGTGAGCATAGCGCTGCTCCACACCGATCGTAAGCGCGCGCGTGACATCATAACTGATGCCGGCATCGGCGTAGTACTGTCTTCCCGCGAGGAACGAATCGGCCGATCGGTAACCGAACTCGGCCCCGATCTGGAATTTCTTGCGCGTTTCCTTGCCGATGATGTCGTTGAAGAATTTCGGCGGCCTGCCTTTGATCGCGACGCTCGACCAAAGCTGTTGGCCAAGTACTGGCTGCGCGCGTTCCTGCGCAGAGACCAACAAGGGCGCGATCAGCAAAACGGAGAGAACCAACGGTGCGATCGGAGCTGATCTCATCACCAGTTCGTTATGTGAAGATCCCCCACATCGACAAGATCGGTGCGATCAACGAGATCCACAGCGCGTTCCACGGCGACCGAACCGCTGGCGCAACTGTCCGGATCGTATTCGCATTCCGAAAGTGTGAAGATGCGGTAGTTGCCTTTCTTCAACCAAGGGAAACGGAAACGGCCATCCGGACCGGTGCTCACGTCGTCATCAGGCGTTGTGCCATCACCGTACACGATGTAGACATCATGATCGGGGATGGGATAGAATTCGCCCGAACCCTGGTGTTGTTCCAGCACGCGCCCGTGGATCTCGGCGCGGCCACCGATCCCGGGTTCCTTCGCGCATCCTGCCACCCCGATCAAAAAGATCAGGATGAAAAGTGATCGAATAGAGGCGAAGCTGATCATGATCAGAGCACGATCAATTCTCCTGGTAGCTTCTCCACCTTTCGATCGGAAGCTCGCCAACATCGATCGTCCCTTTCTTCTCCGAGATCTCAACGGTCCGAGTTACAGGAAAGAACCCGGAATGATCAGGAAACACACGCTTCTTTTCAGAGATCGTGTAGATCGTGTACGTTCCTCTCCGCAAACCGGTAAAACGAAACCGTCCATCAGGACCGGTTCGCACATCATCATCATGGTATGTTCCGTCCCCGTAGATGATGTAAACGCGATGTTCGGGCATCGGATAGCGATCGCCGAGCGGTAAGCCACTATTATTGTAATTCTGTGCCGTCACGATACCCGTGATCTCGTTGCGACCGCCTTCGCCAGGTTCCTTGGAACAGCCGGTGAAAAGAAGAAGCAGGGTGAAGAGAATGAAGACGTTCCGCTTCATGTTCGCTGAGTGTAGCGCAAAATTAGGTATTAGGCGCGATCGCTTCCGGCGTAGATGCCTTCCACGATCTCGGCGTACTTCGCCAGGATCGGTTTGCGCTTGAGCTTCATGCTCGGCGTGAGCTCGCCCCCTTCGATCGTCCATTCCTTCGGCAGCAGCGCGATCTTCTTCACTTTTTCCCAGTTGCCCATCTCCGAGGCCGCGTTGGTCACCTCCTTGAAGATCCGCTGGTTGATCCGCGTATCGGTGATGATCTGTTCACGGCTTTTGTAATCGATCCCCTTGATCTTGCAGTATTCCTGCAGGAACGCGAAATCGGGAACGATCAGCGCCGCCGGGAATTTGCGGTTCTCGCCGATCACCATCACCTGTTCGATGAAGCGCGATTCCTTCAGCTTGTTCTCCAACACTTGCGGCGCCACGTATTTGCCGCCGCTCGTCTTGAAGATCTCCTTTTTCCGATCGGTGATGTAGAGGAATCCTTCATGATCGATCTTGCCGATATCGCCGGTGTGCAGCCAGCCTTCGGGATCGATCACATCCGCGGTCATTACTGGATCCTTGTAATAACCCTGCATGATGTTCGGTCCGCGCGCGAGGATCTCGCCATCGTCGGCGATCTTCACTTCAACCCCCGGCAATGCTTTTCCAACGCTGCCGAAACGCAGTCCATCATTCCGCGCATCGTTCACCGAGATCACCGGTGAGGTCTCTGTGAGCCCGTAACCTTCCATCAACGGAATGCCCCCAGCGTTGAAGACCCGTGCCAGTCGTGGTTGCAGCGCTGCACTTCCGCTCGCGATCACGCGAACGTTCCCGCCGAGCGCTTCCTGCCATTTGCTGAAGATCAGTTTGCGCGCAAGCTTCAATTGAAGATCGTAGATCGCGCTTCGGCCATGTATTTCATACCGATGCCCCAGATCGAGCGCCCAGAAGAAGAGCTTTCGCTTCACTCCGGTGAGATCTTCGCCCTTCGCCACGATCTTGTCGTAGATCTTTTCGAGCAACCGCGGTACGGCGGTGAACACTTCCGGCCTCACTTCACGGATCCGATCGCCAAGGTCCTCCAATGATTCCTGGAAATAGATCGAAACGCCGGAGTACATATAGAGGTACATGAGCATGCGCTCGTAGATGTGCGAAAGCGGAAGAAAGCTGATCGATTTCGCGTTCTCATCCACCGGAAAACGTGTGATGCTTCCCAATACATTGCTCATGATGTTGTGGTGCGTAAGCATCACACCCTTCGGCCTGCCGGTGGTTCCCGAGGTGTAGATGATCGTTGCGAGATCTTCTGCTCTCACACCATCGCCATACGTTTTCAACGTGGCCCGATCCGATTCACGTGCCAGTTGTGCGACTTCCGTCCAATGCCGCGCGCCGGCCACCCGATCGAAAGTGAACAGGTGTTGCGGTGCGCCGGAAAGTTCCGCCTTGCGGTGGATCTCCTCGTTGCTGCTGAAGCACACTTTCACTTCGGCATGTTGAAGAATGAACGCATAATCCTCGCGGCTGCTCGTTGGATAGATCGGAACGGTGATGCCGCCGATCATGAGCACCGCTTGATCCACCAGGCACCATTCGCTGCGGTTGCCGCTGCAGATCGCGACCTTATCGCCCGGCTTTACACCAAGTGCGATCAGGCCGAGCGCGAGCTTTTCGGCAGTGCCGATCACTTCATCGATCGAATATTTCCGCCATTCGCCGTTCTCTTTCGTCGCGATCGCATCGGACTTCGGGAACATCGCGCGCTGGCGCAGCGGTATGTCGAAAAGGCGTTGTACCTGCATGGTACCAATTTAGGATCGGCCGCGCGTGCGTGCCATGATCGGCCGCCGGTTTATGTACAACGGGTTCTTCACAAACCCGATCCGTCAACCCAATTGCTTTAACAACTGCACGTATTTCGCGATGTATTCGTGCATGCGCTTCTGCCGGTATTGAATGATGAAACGCGGATGTTCGATCGGGATGATCTCGCCGAAGAACCTGTGCCGGTCGTTCAGTTTGCGGAAGAAGGCCGCGTTCTTTCCGGTGCCCAGGCAGATCACGCGATCGGTACGCATGCCGCATGAGATCAGATCGGTGATCCATTGTACGATGAACGGGGTGACGGCCAGCTCCAGGTCCTTCCGATCGTAATAGTTGAGGTTGAGCGATCGCTTCCCAGGTTCTTCCTTCACGAAACCGAGCGGAGAAAGCGCGTGCACATACACCTTCGAATAGAACTCCTCCGGTCCGCCGAAAGCCTCGATCATGCGGTAAAAGAAATCGCTGCTCGGCTCATGCGTGCGGATCCCAGGTACCGGGATCTTCAGATCGTTCTCGCAACGTTTGGTGTCTGTAAAAGGAATGCCGGTGACACCCGCCCCGTGCCGGCCGGGATTGATCCCGAGCATCAAGATCCGCGGACGATCATCGCTGTAGAAGCGGCGGTGGAATTGCGTTACGATCTCCCGGATCTCATCTGCGTTCGGCCCGTTGAACGGATCGAGAACACCCACGCCTTCAGGCAGATCGGTCGGTTGGAGAGAGAAGGAGAGAACATAGCGCAGCAATCGATCGGCAAGGGTGGGCATTGGGCAAAGATCGCAGCGCTGCACCGGTCCGTTTCCGATCGCGGTTCTTTGGGCGGATTACTGTCAGGTCGTGGCTTCACCTTCAAGTCCGCACTCGCAAAGCCTCGCTTGCGGGCTTTCCGGCTACGCCACTTACGCAGATCTTGGGAGGCTTCGCGAGTTCTTTCTGGCTCCGGTCGAAGATCAGTTGGATCGCTGCGACCTGCTTAGATCGGAAATAAGAACCACTTCCATAAATTGTGAGAAAGTATCCAACTATTCGTTCACACTCAATCTCAACTATAACAAAAGCATCGATCGAAGAACAGATCACACTCGTCAACCACCGATCGGCGTAAGGGGCCGCAGCGGATACCCCGCAGTTCGCCGTATGGCGGACGAGGAGTAGAAGCGAAGGATCCCGACCTGACAAGATCCCGCCCGAAAACCGATCAGAAACAGGCTACGCCAAGATCGCAGCAGCCCAGATCATCGTTGCGCTCGCTGATGAATTTCGCGATATGTGCGGATCTCTTCCGGTCCTCGGAAGCTTCCGATCCATTCTCCGATCCATCGGCATGTTCCGCATCGAGCATCGCGGGCTGGATCGCTTCCGGCTTACGTGGTTCTGCTTTCATGACATCGTGGTTGGTTCATTCTACGTGCCCTGGCACCGATCGGTTATACCCTTCATCCTTGTTGCCCGACAGGCGATCCATATTTCTCGAAAAGCCCGTTGAACGCTCCCTGCACCTTCGCCCAGGTCTTCGGATCGATGCAGTAGCAAACGCTGGTGCCTTCCACCGATCCCTTGATCAGGCCGGCCTCTTTCAGTTCGCGCAAATGCTGGCTGATCGTGGCCTGCGCGAGCCCGAGCTCCTCGACAAGACTTCCGCAGATGCACGCGTTGTTCCTGAGCAATTGCTGCAGGATCGCGATCCGTGCTGGATGCGCGAGCGCACGGGCCCAGGTGGCGAGCTGGTTCTGGCTTGAAGAGAAGAGATCGGCCTTTGTAACGCCCATTTGGACCTGTTCATTGCAATATTACGATGAATGAGGTTCCGATCGCAAGCCGGGACCGATCGGAAATTGGGATCCTGCGGCTCTATTTGGGCGCGTTGCGGTAGATCCAGATACCGAGCAGCCCGAAGAAGACGTTGGGGAGCCAGACGGCGATGAAGGGATCCATGCCGGCATTGGTGGCGGCCACGGTGGTAAGCTTCATCGCGAAGATGTAGAGCAGCGCGAGCAACACGCCGGTGGCGAGGTGCAGGCCGGTGCCGCCGCGGGTCTTGCGGCTTGCTATGCTCACGCCGATCAGGGTGAATACATACGTGGCGAACGGGTAGGAGGTGCGTTGGTGTTTTTCGATCCGGTAAGGTGTCAATTCCGAATCGCCTTGCGCCTGTTTCAGCGCGATGTAGTCATTCAATTCGCCCCAGCTCATCGCCATGGAAGTTTCCCAGCGCTGGCCGATGTCCGAAGGTTTCAGGTTGATCAATGTGTCGAGCTCCGCGCTGCGCTCGATCACATCCTGGCCCTCGCCGATGATGCGGATCACCGGATCGAAAAGTGTCCACTGGCCGGTGACCGTGTCGTAGCGCGCACGATCGGCGTAAAGTTTCCTGCGCAATTCCTTTCCATCCCACGATTCCATGCTGAAGCGCTGGCCGGTGAACTGCTCGGCGTTGTAGGATTCGAAGTAGATGATCGTGCCCGGCTCGATCTGCCGATGGATGTTCCTTTCATGTACACTGAACGTGTGCCGGATGTGCTCCTCCTCGAAAGCGAGCCGCACTTTGTTCGCAGCCGGAAGCACGAAATGATTGGTGAGCAACGAGAGGATCGTGAGAAAGGTGGCTGCGGTGAAGTACGGCCACATGATCCGCGGAAAGCTCACACCGCTGCTGAGCATGGCCACGATCTCAGTGCGATGCGCCAACCGGCTCGTGAAAAGCAGTACGGCCAGGAAGATCAGCAGTCCGCTGAAGAGATTGCTGTAGTACACCACGAAGTTGAGGTAATACTCGCTGATCACTTCCCACGTGGTGGCGGTCATCTTCGCGAAATCCTCGGTCTTCTCGCTCACATCGAACACCACGGCGATCGCCATGATCACCACAAGGATGAAGAAGAAAGTCCCGAGGAACTGCCGGATGATGTATCGATCGAGGGTGCGGAACATCTTGGGCGATCAAATGATCAGAAAATTAGATGATCGATCGGATCAGAAGATCAGAGGATCAGATGATCAGATGATCGGAATAATGGGTTTTTGGGAGGTTGGGTCTTGTGGATGGCTACTGCGTGCTTGTTGGACGCGTGATGACTCATGACATCGCGCAAAGTTTTCGTGGAGCGTCATTATCTGATCTTCTGATCATCTAATTATCTGATCAAATACGCGTCTTGAGTTTCGGCAACATCTCGTTCTTCCAGTTGCTGAAAGTTCCCTGGATGATCTTTTCGCGCGCTTCCTTCATCAACGAGAGATAGAAGCCAACGTTGTGCAGGCTTGCGATCTGCTGGCCGAGCATTTCTCCGCTCTGGAAAAGATGGCGCACGAAGGCACGTGAATAAAAGCTGTCCACCCAGGTGTTGCCGTTCGGATCGAGCGGACCGTGATCATCGGCCCATTGCCTGTTCTTGATCTGCAGCACGCCTTCGCGGGTGAAGAGCATTCCGTTGCGGCCGTTCCGTGTTGGCATCACACAATCGAACATGTCGATCCCGCGTGCCATGTTCTCCAGCAGGTTCCACGGGGTGCCAACGCCCATCAGGTAGCGCGGTCTGTCCTTTGGAAGGATGGAACAACACAGTTCGGCCATCGCGTACATCTCCTCCTCGGGCTCGCCGACACTAAGGCCGCCGATCGCGTTGCCGGACATTCCCTTACCCGCGATGTACTCCGCCGATCGTTGTCGTAGTTCGGGGAACGTGCTTCCTTGAACGATCGGGAACAGCGCTTGCTCGTAGCCATATTTTGGATCGGTGGAACTGAACCGATCGATGCAGCGATCGAGCCAGCGATGTGTCATGTGCATGCTCTTCTCGGCGTACTCGCGCTCGCAAGGCCAGGGCGTACATTCATCGAAGGCCATGATGATGTCGGCACCGATCGAACGCTGGATGTCCATGACGCCTTCGGGGGAGAACAAATGCTTGCTGCCATCGATGTGGCTGGAGAAGCGAACACCTTCTTCGGTGATCTTGCGGATGTCGCTGAGGGAATGCACCTGGAAGCCGCCGCTGTCGGTAAGGATCGGCCGGTCCCAACTGTTGAACTTGTGCAGGCCACCGGCATTCTCGATCACACCGATCCCCGGCCGCAAATAAAGATGGTACGTGTTGCTGAGCATGATCGGCGCATCGAGATCATTGCGCAGCTCGCGGGGATGGATCGCTTTTACAGCACCGAGCGTTCCCACCGGCATGAACACCGGTGTTGGAATGATCCCGTGATCGGTATGAAGTTCACCGGCCCGTGCGTTGGAGCCGGGATCGTTGTGCAGAAGCTGGAATCGCATTTGTGACGCGGCGCGAAGGTAGGAGAGCGGGATTCGTGGCACAGGGATCCGAGATCAACGCCCCGCTGCGGGGCGGCTACAGCGGACAGCCCGATAATGCGCCATGAAGATCATCGCACCGGGATCCACCCGATCCCACTTTTCCACGTTCAGGAAAGCTCCAGCAGTTTCAACCGATCGGTAAGGGCTTCAAGGGTGCGATCATCCGGGCAAAGCACCAGCAGCCGATCGTTCGCATTGATCGTGGTGTTGCCGTTGGGCAGAATGTGGATACCGTCCCGCTGGATCATGGTGATCACCGCGCCTGCGGGGAAATGAAGCTTCACGAGCGGTTCGCCCACGGCCGGGCTTTCATCCTTAACGAGCAATTCGTGCAGCTCGCCCTTCAGTTCGGTGGTGAGTTCCAGATCCTGGCCGGTGGACCGCTTCAACGGCATCTTGCGCTGCACTTTCAACCATTTCGCCACGATGGGGAGCGTGGTGCCCTGCAGTGCCACCGAAGTGAGAACGATGAAGAACACGATGTGGAAGATGAGCCAGGCATGTTCGATCCCTTCGGTGAGGGGGTAGGTGGCGAATACGATCGGAACAGCGCCGCGCAGGCCCACCCACGCGATCATGAGGCGGCGGCGGATGGGCATGCGGAACGGTGCAAGGGCGATGAACACGCCGATCGGCCGTGCGATGAAGATCAGCACCAGGGAGATCGCGATGCCAGCGCCGGCCACAGGGACCAGTTGCATTGGAAAGGCGAGTAGCCCGAGCGTAAGGAACATCACGATCTGCATGAGCCACGCCTGCCCATCGTAGAAGCGGAGCAGGCTTTTCTTGTGGATGAAATCATCGTTGCCCATCACGATCCCCGCCAGATAGACCGCGAGGAACCCGTTGCCGCCAATGAGATCGGTGACAGCGTAGGTGAACAGCACCAACGAGAGCAACAACACGGGATAAAGCCCATCGTAATCGAGCCGGAGCCTGTTCACCAGCGTGGTGTTCACCCGGCCAAAGAGCCAGCCCATCGCCGCGCCGATCCCCATTTGTTGCACGAAGAGCAGCAACATCTCCCAACCGGGCTCCCTTCCATCGATGATCAACTG
The DNA here is from genome assembly GCA_023418095.1 of Bacteroidota bacterium. GTDB lineage: Bacteria > Bacteroidota > Bacteroidia > Flavobacteriales_F > PHOS-HE28 > PHOS-HE28. The sequence goes on along the minus strand of JAEZDL010000144.1, from coordinate 950 downwards.
GAGCAGCGAAATGGTGAGGAAGAACGCCATGGGATCGTTGCTGCCCGACTCCAGTTCCAGCGTAGGACGAAGGTTCCCTTTCAACCGGATCCCTTTCGATCGCAGAATGGTGAACACGGCTGCGGCATCGGTGCTTGAGATGATCGAACCGAGCAGCATGCCTTCCATCCAGTTCAATGGCGTGAAGAGCGGCACGAAGGATCCCACGATCGCGGCGGTGGCCACCACACCGATCGTGGAGAGCGAAACGCCGCGCCAGATCACAGGACGTACCTGCTGCCAGCGCGTATCCAATCCACCGGAAAAGAGGATGAAGATCAACGCGATGACACCGAGGAATTGCGAAAGGCCGGCATCATTGAACTCGATCCAACCGAGGCCATCGGAACCCACGAGCATGCCGATACCCATGAAGACCAGCAAGGCAGGCACACCCAGGCGGCCGCTGGTCTTGCTCGCCACAATGCTCCCGAAGAGGAGAAGCCCGGTGGCAAGCAGAACATTAACGATGTTGAAGTCCCCAAGATCCATCAATGTCATTCCGCCGCAAAATAAGGCGGGCCTGCCCTGAAGGATCGGAACATCTGCAATGACCGGGTGCCGTAGCGATATTCCCACTACCGAAGTGCAACGCGGTATGCGGATCTCCACATTGATGCCCCAGCATTAGCCTCAAGCTGCGATCGGAGCGCCGATCGGCATGCGATCGGCGCGCTGGAAAAGCGGAACGAAAAATTTGAAGGAACATGGAAAAGCGCAGCAATAACGGTAGCAGTGGCAGCAACAGTGGATCGAAGTCCACGAGCAGCAGATCGAACAGCAGCAGCAGATCAACCTCCGGCAGGAGCTCGGGCAACAGCTCCGGTTCGCGAAGCGGTTCTTCCTCTGGTGGAAGCAAGAGCGGCTCGCGCAAGAGCTGATCGTTGCGGCATGTTCAATGGAACGGCCCG
>JAEZDL010000135.1 GCA_023418095.1 Bacteroidota bacterium | reverse complement strand
CGCCGCCGAGCGGATCTTGTACGGTCACCTCGGCGGAAAAGGAAAAGTGTTCATCAGCAACACGCACTTCGACACCACGCGTGCGAACATCGAGTTCAGCGGTGCCACAGCGATCGATATTCCGATCAAAGAAGGCCGCGATACATCGTTGATCCATCCCTTCAAAGGCAACATGGACGTGGCGGCACTGGATCGTTTGCTCAAGGAGCACAAAGGCAACGTGGGCGCAGTGATCCTTACCGTTACCAATAACAGTGGCGGCGGCCAGCCGGTGAGCATGGCGAATGCCGAAGCGGTTTCGGCGGCGTGCAAAATGCATGGCGTACTGTTCCTGTTGGATTGCTGCCGCATCGCCGAGAACAGCTGGTTCGTGAAGCATCGCGAAGAAGGCATGGAAGGGCTTAGTTACCGCGAGATCGCGCAACGCATGTTCGCCCTCGCCGATGGAGCGGTGATGAGCGCCAAGAAGGATGCGCTGGTGAACATGGGCGGCTTCCTCGCCCTTCGCGATGAAGGGCTCGCCACCGCCTGCACCAACCTGTTGATCATCACCGAAGGCTTCACGACATACGGCGGTCTCAGCGGCCGCGACATGGAGGCGATCGCGATCGGGCTGGACGAGGTCTTCGATCCCGGCTATCTGAATTACCGGATCAAAAGCACCACCTACCTCGGCAACAAATTGCACGAACTGGGCGTGCCGCTCATGCTCCCGATCGGCGGCCACGCGGTCTACATCGATGCGAAGAAACTCTACCCGCACATCCCCGCCGATCAATATCCCGGGCAGGCGCTTGTTTGTGAATTGTACAAGCTCGCTGGCATCCGCACGGTGGAGATCGGCTCGGTGATGTTCGGTAAATATGCTGAAAATGGAAGTCTCATTCCTTCAGCGTTGGAACTGGTGCGGCTGGCGATCCCACGCCGCGTATACACCCAAAGCCACATCGAATACGTGGCCGAGACCTTCGAGGAGGTGATGCGTAGGCGCAACGGGGTGCGCGGTTTGAAGATCACCAAGGAGCCGGAGTTCCTCAGGCATTTCACGGCGCATTTTGAGCCGTTGGTCCGCAGTACTGCGGACGAGGAGAAGGTTGGGGTATGAAGATCGGATGTTGTGTGAGGGATCGCACCGGAAAGCCCGCACGACCGAAGGGAGGAGGACTTGCAGGGTAGAGCCCGACAGCAGCCGGCACGTTCTTACGTGACGGCTGGTGGCACGCCCAATTATTCAAAACCTATGCAAAGCGGATCGCTTTTACCGGGGCGATGCGTGTTACGAGCAGGCTTGGAAGCACCAGCGCGGCCAGGCAAATGAGCAATGTCCCTACGTTGAGCAACACGATCGGTAATACTTCGAGCTGTACAGGCACTGCGTTCACGTAATAGCTTTCCACGGGGAGCTTTACGATGCCGAAGTGTTGCTGGAGCAGGCAGGCACCGATCCCAACGATATCGCCGATCACCAGACCGAGCCCGAGGATATAGGCGGCATGGATGAGGAAGATGCGGCGTACCGCGCCGTTGGTGGTGCCAAGCGATTTGAGGATGCCGATCATGGTGGTGCGCTCCAGGATGATGATCAATAGCGCCGAGGTCATATTGATGATCGCGACGATCACCATGAGCACAATAACTACCACCACGTTGGTATCGAGCAATTCGAGCCAGGCGAAGATCTCGGGGAACCGATCACGAACGGTGAGCGATCGCTCACCAACCTCCAGATAGTCGTAATAGATCCGTTGGTCCATTTCCTCCAGATCTTTGAAATCAGTGAGGTAGACTTCAAACCCACCGGCATACTTGCTATGACTTCCACCGGTCCCTCCACGACTTACGTCGACCATCGATCGGTCGGCACACCGATCGCCTGGAAGCGTATGTGGTTCGATCTTGATCCACGCCGTATCCGGGGTCGTTCCGGATGCATCAGAAACGACCAGGGTGAAGGTGGTATCCCGATCGGTGCAGATGAGGTGAGGGCCCTTGCCACGAAGCGAAGTGCCCGGCCAATCGTACCTGAAGATCCTGTCGCCGCCGAAGCCAAGACCTTCGATCATGATGCCATCCGGTCGCACGGTATCATGGACCATGATCTCCGCATTGACCCCCCAAAGCGAAAAGCGCTGCAAGTGAACGATATCCAGGTAAACCAATTGGTGATCGAGCTGTTCGAGACCCGTTTCGTAAAGGCCACTTACCCTGTAACGCCTGGGCCGAATGTCCTCTCGGCCGCGGATCAGGTATACGGTGATGGTATCGTTCACCTCGATATCAAGCCGCCGGCCCAGGTAACGCGATAGCAGAATATCGATCGGATTGGCCGTATCGCCGATCGCAGGAAGCCGTCCTTCCACCAGATGTTCCCGCAAAAAACTCCAATCATGGTCGCTGCCGACGCCCTTCACGATCACGCCCTGGATCTCGCCGGACGTTTCGATCATGGCCGGTTTGGTGGCATAGATCTGGATATGTGCGACCTGTGGCAGGGTATCCAACCAGGGGTAAAAAGCGCGTTCGATCGGAATGCGCGGTGTCTCCTTCGGATCGGTCTGCCTGATGGAGGTGATCTGAAGATGAGCGCCCGCACCGGTTACCTTCGCCCGCACTTCATTCTGGAATCCGGTGGTGATGGCCACCGTTACGATCATAACGGCCATGCCGACTACTATTCCCAAGATGGCGATATTCACGATGGGCTTGGAGAATCCGACGCTGGGATCGGATGAATTGCGCGCAAGCCGGCGCGCGATGAAGTGTGGAAGGCCCAAGCGAAGATCTTACAATGCGGCGCTGAAGTTAATCCAGGTGATGGTGGGGCTGGCCATTTTTGCAGGAACTGTGCCCGCGCAGGTGGTGGTTGTGCCGCCGAAAGAAAAGAAGGTGCTGACCGGCGCGGAGCGAACAACGGAATATCTGCCCCTTTTGCAGGGCGCGCGGGTGGCGGTCGTATCCAACCAGACGGGGCTGATCGGTGGAAAGCACCTGGTGGATAGTCTGCTTTCTCATGGTGTCCAGATCGCGAAGGTGTTCGCACCGGAACACGGATTTCGTGGCGAGGCGGCGAACGGCGAATTGGTGAAGGACGAGAAGGACATGCGCACCGGCCTGCCTATCATCTCGCTCTATGGAAAGAACAAAAAACCATCGGCCGAACAGTTGCAAGACGTGGATGTGATACTGTTCGACATACAGGATGTCGGCGTAAGATTCTATACTTACATAAGCACATTGCATCAGATCATGGAAGCCGCGGCAGAGCTCGATCGGAAAGTGATCGTGCTCGATCGGCCGAATCCGAACGGATTCTATGTGGATGGACCCGTGTTGGACCTGAAACATTCCTCTTTCGTAGGAATGCATCCCGTGCCCTTGGTACATGGGATGACGATCGGCGAATACGCCGGAATGATCAATGGTGAAGGGTGGTTGCGGAACGGCTCCAAATGCGATCTGAAAGTGATCGCATGTGAAGGATATGACCATAATACGTACTACGAATTACCGGTGCCCCCATCACCGAATCTGCCCAACATGTCATCGATATACCTGTACCCTTCACTGGGACTTTTCGAGGGCACCATCGTTAGCGTGGGCAGGGGTACCGACCGGCCATTCCAGTGCATTGGCTATCCGGGTTCACCGATCGGTAAATACAAATTCACCCCGCAGAGCAGGCCGGGTGCAAAGGACCCACCTCATGAAGGCCTGGAGTGTACCGGTCTCGATCTATCCGATTATGGTGAATTCCAGAGCCGCCTCGACCGGTCGATAAAGCTCCACTGGCTGATCGGCATGTATCGGGAATCACCGGACAAGTCGAAATTCTTCAACAACTTCTTTGACAAGCTTGCAGGAGGGAGCGAACTCAGGCAGAGGATCATCGCAGGTGACGATGAAGAAACGATCCGTGCTGCGTGGAAGCCCCACTTGATGGAGTTCATGAAGACCAGGCAGAAATACCTGCTCTATGATGATGTCGTGAGGTAGTGGTTACCTCAGGGTAGTTGTTGGAAGACAGTGGAATTCGGACTTGAAGCACCTACTGTGTTCAATATGACCGTTTGATCATTTTGCAATCCAAGCCACCGTACGTTACCGTTCATGTTCACATCAGCGAAATGATAAACATTGCTCAACGTGTTGTTTGGCGTTGAAGCACCAGCTGCATTTAGCACCACTGTCTGGTCATTTTGTAGGCCGAGCCATCGCACATTACCATTGAAATTGGCATTCCCTGCCCACATCGTCATCAATGGACCAACTGTTCTACGAGCATTGGTACCATGGGTGGCAGTGCCACTTATGGTGAAGTTGACAGCGGTGGTGGTCTGGCTCAAGGAGCGTGTGGTCGCTGTCATGATCCCCAGATGATTTCTGTGACGCACTGCGATGTAATACGATCCTGCAGCAACGCTGTTGAAGCGCACCGGGCTTACGCCATCAGTATCCACGATATCACCATCGCGCTGGATCAAAGCTGCGCGGCGCGCAGTGATCGAACCGGAGTTCCCGGAATCCCTCAACTCGACCAGTACCCAATCAACAATGGCATTATTCCCGGTGACCGATGTCACAGCCGCAGGGCGGGTTTCCGATCCGGTATGATTGAAGGGTGCAACGCCGTAAGGATGTGCAAGCGGGATGAGGCCACCACTCCGAAGATTGTCGTTCATAAGGCTGGTAGTGGTGTTATAGGGTCCATCCAATATCGCCTTGGCGGAAACATCGACATAAGTGCCGGCGCAAATTTGAACGGGCGAAGAGAAGATCACCCCCGTAACCGGCGACCCGCCGAAGGATGAGTAGTAATCCTTATTGTTGGCGTTCGTATAGCTGTCGTTCACGATATTGAAATTGGCACAGCCGGTCACATTCGAGACAGGGAGTGTTGCGATCACCACTTCCTGGCCGGCGGGCCAGTTATATCCGGACTGGGTCCCACATTGCTGCAGTTGCATTCCACCGAAACCGCTGAAGGTCTTGTAACGGAATCCGCCAATGTTCACCTCACCATCCCCTGACGCCACAAGCCCGATGGTCTGAGCCGGGCAACTGGGTTGGCTGATCGGCCCCAATGTAGCGCCAGATGCGGTTTCCCAACGGATGGTGAAGGTGATCTCCGATACCACGAACTGGAAGGTTTGTGCAGATCGTACCCGTAATTCCAACACATTTGGTGTGGCACTCGGAAAAAGTCCGATATCAAGTTGGTGCTGTGCAGATACGTATCCGCTCAGGATGCTGAAGACCAGGATAGGAATGAGCCGGTACCGGATCGGTCCGATCGCGGTTGGGGCAGGCATGGAATTCATGGGTGGTGGATCGAATTTTTCGAAAAGTGGCTCAAGGTAGTTGTTCCGTCCTTATCGCGGTCGGTATTTCACCGCCAATATTGAAAAGGATGGGGTCGCGATCGTTGCCGGAACCAGCGTATTGCACCTTGCCATCCATGTTCACGTCCTCCGATCGGTACACCATAGTTAAGGTATTCGTGGGAATAAGTCCACCGATCGAATTCAGGATGAGGTCCCGGTCGTTATCCGCGCCCGCATATTTCAGCATCCCGTCCGTCACCACATTGCCCGCCCAAAGCATGCGCCTGCCATTCCGGACCTTCTGCGCGTTCGCTGCATCGGCGGGACTAGTTCCATGGTTCGGTTGGAATGGATCGGTAAGATCCAGCACAGCAACTGTACTTGAAAGAGGGACCGGAGCTTCTGTCATCACTCCCAGATGGTTCCGGTGCCTGATCACTACGAAGTGAGCATCTGGCAGAACGCCATCGAAACGAAGTGCGCTCGATCCATTCAGATCAACCACATGGCCATCACGCTGCAAAAGGGCGGCGCGTCTTTTTACGATCAGCTGTGGATCCGATCCGTCTCGAAGTTCCACGAGTATCCAGTCAACGATGCCATCAGGTCCTGTAGTTGAAAGGGTCGCCGGAAGGATGCTCTCATCACCTGTATGATCGAACGGCATCGCAGCGAATGGATGTGTAAGGGGGACCAGGCCTGCCGCTCTCAGGTCGTCATTCATCAGGTCGGCATCCTCATCATACGGTCCGTCAAGTATCACGGTGGCAGCCAGATCCACGTACGCGAGAACCCCGGCACATGTACATGTGCTTGTGATCACATCGTTCAATGTAAGTGGATCACCATCATCACAGGGTGCGCCTGGTTCAGCACCCGTGCATTGGTCCAATTCATCGCAGATCCCATCACTGTCCGCATCAAGGAATTGCACTTCGATCACGAAGCTGCAAGTCGCAGCATTCCCCTGGTCATCCGATGCGAGGTAGGAAATTGCGGTATTCCCAATGGGGAACAGATCACCTGAGCTCCATGCAGGCATCGTTACAAAAACTGATGGATCACAATTGTCAGTAACGGTCGGTTCCGACCAGAAAACCATGGCACCATTGCAATTGCCAGGATCGTTCATGATACTGATATTTCCAGGGCAAAGAGTGAATTCCGGCGCGGTCACATCATCCACCACCACGGTCTGCAGCTGGGTGGAGGTGTTGCCGTTACCATCATCGAAACTCCAGGTGATGCTGTAGGTGCCTTGTGTGCTGTAGGTCACCGGATCGGAAGTGGTGCCGGTGATCGTTCCGCTGCAGTTATCGGTCGCGGTCGGTGGGATCACGCTCACGGAACATTCGCCAGTGGCATCGGGGAGTGAAGCGAGATCTGGAACCGGGGTCATGTTGTCTTCAACACTCACCGTTGCGTTGCACGACGAAACATTCCCATTCACATCCGTCACGGTCAACATAACGGCGTTGGCTCCGAGCATTGTGCAATCAAATTCACTTACATCAAGCGTAAGAGCAGCAATACCGCAATTGTCGTAGCTGCCATCATCGATCATTTCAGGGGTTATGCCTGCAGATCCATCCAGGTCCAAACCCACGCTGATGTTATTGCATATCACTGTGGGTTGGATCTGATCTTCAACGGTCACGATCGAACTACACGTGGAACTGTGACCATTTGTATGATTTAGGGTGAGTGTTACAGGTACTTCGCCGACATCAAGGCATGTGAAGTCAGTTGCACTCAATATGCCTGACGTAACTCCGCAATAAGCGGCGCTTGTGGGGTCGAGTTGGGCTACATCAAGTGATGCATTGCCGGAAGCATCAAGGAATATGCTGATGTCTTCACAAGCCGGCGTACTGAAACCGGTAGCGGCGGTCTTGCCGGCGATGTATCCATCCGTTCTATCCTGTCCAGAAAGCGAGATGTACCAAGCCTGATTGTTCTCAAGCTGGAATTGGTCCGTAAGGACTTCAAATGTGACACATGCCCCGCTCGTATTGGAGTACGGTACACGGAAGAATGGTACTTCAATTCCTGCGGTCCAAGAATTGGCCGAGCCCAGGTTGCCATTCCCGAAAGTGGCCCACGAAGCGTAGGAATAGATCCCATTGGTCGTTATCCCTGCGAAGTTCAACCCACCTACGGCGCCGATCAGTGCGGAATTAACGAAGGCCGCATTCTCGCCGTCGATCGTAACCCCCGTGGTGGTGATCCATCGAACGGTGATCAGTGTATTCGAGACGATCCCATCGAAATAGTCATCGGGCAGGAGGATCAGTTCAAGTTGTGCGTTCTGTGCCTCCGCGATCCCCAATTTCACGAAGGGTGGAACTTCGAACTGGTCGCACAACCCATTATTGTTCGTATCGATATCCGGTTCACCGCAACCGCAGATGCCAGGCGCTGTTTTGAGCGGATCGGTCGGGCAGGCATCAAGGCAGTTCACCGTACCATCACCATCATCATCAAGAGAGATCACGGTGACCGTTGAGTTGCAGGTAGTGATCCGTCCGTTGGCGTCCGCCGTAAGTATGATCGAATTCGACCCCAGATCGTCGCAATCGAATTGCGAGATGCTCACCGAAAGATCCACCGCAGGACAACCATTGAAACTTGTATTGAGATCACTGGCCACGATCGAAGCAGTGTTCGCAGCATCCAATGTCACCGAAATGTCCTGACAGGTTACATCGGGATAACCCGTTATGTTCTGTTGTCCATTGATGAATCCATCGGTCTTGTCCTCACCTGAGAGGGAGATGTACCAACCGATGTTCTCATCAAGTTGGTATTGATCGTAGAGCAATTCGAATTCCACACAAGTGCCGCTGGTGTTGATGATAGGAACATTGAAGAATGGTACTTCCTGTCCAGCGGACCATGCATTTGCTGTACCGATGTTGCTGTTCCCGAACGTTGCCCAGGTAGCATAGGAATAGATCCCATCAGAACTGGTACCTCCATAATTCAAAGTGCCCATTGGTCCGGCAAGCGCTGGCTCCACGTAAGCAGCTGCTGCTCCATCGACCGAAACTCCCGGGGTGGTCAACCATCGAACGGTGACCAACGTATTCGATACAATCCCATTGAATGCGTCATCGGGCAGGAGAACGAATTCGATCGAGCCGGCTGGCTGTTCGATCATGCCGAGCTTTACGTTCGGGGGAAATTCGAGCGCATCGCAAATGCCGTTGTTGTTCGTGTCAATATCCGTTTCGCCACAACCGCAAAGGCCGGGTACGGTCTTCAATGGATCAAGAGGGCATTGATCCTCGCAATCGTTCGTGCCATCACCATCGGGATCGGGAGAGATCACAGTGATCGTTGACGAACAGGTCGTGGTGCGTCCATTGGCGATCGCCGTAAGTGTTACGGAATTGTCGCCCAGGTCATTGCAATCGAAGGTCGACTGATCCAGTGAAAGTGCCATTCCTGCACAACCCAAAAAGCTCGTGTTCACTTCCTGCGGGGTTATGCTGATGCTTCCAGTACCTTCAAGAGTTACCTCTACATCCTGGCAGCTCACATCTGGGAAACCACTAACGATCTGTTCTCCCGGGATGAAACCATCGGTATGATCTTCGCCGGCGAGCGAGATGTACCATGCGATGAAATTCTCCTGTTGGAACGTATCGTTCACCACCATGAGATCCACACAAGATGCGCTGGTGTTGGTGTATGGCACGGTGAACAAGGGTACTTCCGTATTCGCCTGCCAGGCATTCGCAGTGCCGATCGCAGCATTGCCGATCGTGGCCCAGGTGGCGTAGGAATAGATGCCGTCGGTAGTGATCCCTGCGAAATTCAATCCCCCGATGGATGCATTGTAAGCAGGGTTGATATAAGCCGCATTTTCGCCAATGACCGTAACTCCCGGGGTTGTGATCCAGCGAACCGTGATCACGGTGCTCGATACGATCCCATCGAAGTATTCGAACGGAAGCAAACGGAATTCAAGCAGGCCACCGGTATTCTCCACGATCCCGAGCCGCACATCGGGCGTGGTCTCATCCGTATCACAAATGCCGTTGTTGTTGGTGTCAACATCGACCACACCGCAACCGCAGGCACCTGGTGAGATCGATTTTGAAGGATCCTCAGGACATGCGTCATTGCAATCGTTCACACTATCACCATCCGTATCCACATCGATCACAGTGACGGTGGCATTGCACGTGGTGATCACCCCATCGGCATCGGCAGTGAGCGTTACGGTATTCGTGCCGAGATCATCGCAATTGAATACCTGTTGATCGAGAGCAAGAGCGACACCTGTGCAATTCAAGAACCCGGCGCTGATCTGATCGGGAAGTATACCTGCAGTTCCCTGGGGAGTCAATTGAACTGTAATGTTCTGGCAGGAGGCAGCAGGATGATGTTCGATGATCTGTTTCGCTGGAATGAAACCATCGTTGCGTTCAGCACCGCCGAGTGAGATGTACCACAACCGATTGGTTTCGGCCTGGAATTGATCATCGACCACTTCGAAATCCACACAAGTTCCGCTGGTATTTACGATAGGGATCCTGAAGAATGGGATCTCAACAGTCGCCTGCCATGCATTGGTCGATCCCAATGGTCCATTGCCGAAGGTCGCCCACGTGGCATAGGAGTAACCTCCATCGGTCGCGGTGCCCACATAGATCAGTCCACCGACCGAACTGTTATAGGCGGGGTTCACGTAAGCGGCCATATCTCCATCCAGGGAGATCCCAGGGGTCGTCGCCCAACGAACGGTGATCACCGTGCTGGATACCACTCCGGAGAAACTTCCATTCGGAAGAAGCCTCAGCTCGATCTGTCCGGCAGGCTGTTCGATCAACCCCAGTTTTACGAAGGGCTGCGCATTCAATGCTCCAGATAAGGCCAGCAACAGTGCCAGCAAAGGGAAGGTCTTCCTTTTCAGCATTTCACAGGTTTTTGCGAAGCATCACATCCATCCTTTTCAGGCCGGTGCTCCATGATCCGAACGTGGTGGATCAAGATCCCGCCGGTACCAGGGCTCATTTGCACCTGGTACCGGGGGAATATCGATCTTATCAGGGCAGTTGTTGGATACGTTGGCCGATCACGTTGCCACCGATGTTCAGCAGGATCGGATCGCGATCATTGCCCGAGCCGGTGTACTTGATCAGCGCATCCATGGTCACATCCGCTTGGTGATATGCGTTGGAGATCACAGCCGTGGGTACGAGACCTCCCACTGCCACAAGGATCGGATCGCGATCATTGCTCGCACCGGCATACCTCACCGCGTTATCGCGTACAACGTTGCCTCCCCACATCACACGAACCTGATCTTGTGGCAGATCTCCACGGACCTTTTGGGCATTCGTGGCGTTCGTTGGATTGGTGCCGTAGTTCGGGAAGTTCACATCGGTGAAGTCGATGATCTCAGCCATGTGGTCCAACTCGATCGTAGCCGCGGTCATCACACCCAGATGATTCCTATGGCGGATCGCCACATGGTAATCATTGCTCATGAGGTTCATGAACCGGACTGGACTTACGCCATCGGTATCAACGATGTCACCATCGCGTTGGATGAGAGCTGCGCGTTGTGCCACGATAACTGATGGAACCACTTTATCGCGCAATTCAACAAGCACCCAATCCACAATGGCATTCTGCCCACTCACAGAGAGCAGCATCGGTGCCACTGTTTCAGGACCGCTGTAGTTGAACGGTGTGCCATTGAATGGATGTGCCGCAGGAATGAGCCCCTGGCTTCGCAGATTATCACCCATCAATCCAGTTGAAGTGCTGTACGGACCATCGAGCAAGGCGGTTGGAGCCACCTCGACGAAATACGTTCCGGTACACATGCAATTACTGTCATAGGTGTCATTCGTGGTGGCCGGGTCACCATCGTCGCAACTTGTTCCCACGCTGGTGGCGGTGAGACTTACCACGTCCGAGCTTGAACATGTGCCGTTGCTGATGGTCCATTCCAATTCGACTGTTCCGATCACACCGGTGATCGTGGTGTTATGCTGTGATGGATCGGTAATGCTGCCAGTGCCGCTCAAGATCGTCCAGGTGCCAACTCCGATCGTTGGTTCATTACCGGCGAGAGTGAAGCTGTCACTGCAGAGCAATTGATCGGCTCCGGCATTCGCTGCACTTGGCAGTTCGTCAACAGTGATGTTGATCTGGTCACTGCTTTCGCAGTTGTTGCCGTCAGCATAAGTGTAGGTAAGGATCTGTGTACCAGCCGAAGGATCGAATGTGAAGCCATCGATCTGGTTCCCGATCACACCTGTTCCGCTCCAGGTACCGCCTGCAGGCGAACCTGCCAGTGCGATGTCAGCAGCATCCACGCAAACAGGACCGTAGGTTCCGGCGCTTACTTCAGGCAGATCGTTCACGGTCACATCGATAGACGTGCTGCTGCTGCAACCGTTCTGATCGGTGATCGTAACGCCATAGCTACCCGAAGCGTTCACAGTGATGCTTTGCGTTGTGGCCGCATTGCTCCAGAGGTAGGTATAACCCGTACCAGCCGAAGCGCTGAGCTCCACTTCGCCACCGGCGCAGAAGGTGGTCGGGCCATCGGTGGTGATCTCCGCCACAGGCAGCTCGTTCACCGTCACAGCGATCGAAGCGGTGCTGCTGCAACCGTTCTGATCGGTGATCGTCACACCATAGCTACCCGAGGTGTTCACAGTGATGCTCTGTGTGGTGGCCGCATTGCTCCAGAGATAGATATAACCTGTCCCGGTGGAAGCGGTGAGCTCCACATCGCCACCGGCGCAGAAGGTGGTCGGCCCATCAGCGGTGATGGAAGCCATAGGCAGCGTGTTCACCGTCACATCGATCGACGTGCTGCTGCTGC
>JAEZDL010000128.1 GCA_023418095.1 Bacteroidota bacterium | reverse complement strand
TGAGCATGAACGGTGTCTTGGCCATTTCCGCATCGCGGATCTTGCGGCCGATCTTCTCGTTCCGTTCGTCAACGGAGGCGCGAATATCGGAATTCTTCAGCACACTTGCGACATTGTTGCACGCTTCAACGTATTTATCGCTGATCGGCAGCAGAATGGCCTGCTCCGGCGTAAGCCACAGGGGGAACCGGCCTGCGGTATGTTCGATCACCACGGCAATGAAGCGCTCGAGCGATCCGAAGGGCGCGCGGTGGATCATTACGGGACGGTGTCTCGCATTGTCGCTGCCGACGTATTCCAGATCGAAGCGCTCGGGAAGGTTGTAATCCACCTGGATGGTGCCCAACTGCCAGCGCCGGCCCAGCGCGTCCTTAACCATGAAATCAAGCTTCGGCCCGTAGAACGCGGCTTCGCCATATTCTATGAATGTTTTCAAGCCGCTTTCGGCGGAAGCTTCGATGATCGCTTTTTCGGCCTTTTCCCAATTCTCTTCGCTGCCGATGTATTTGCTGCGATCCTCCTTATCGCGCAGGCTGATCTGTGCTTCGTACCGATCCAATCCCAGCGCCTTGAAGACGAGCAACACGAGGTCGATCACCTTGATGAACTCCTCCTTCACCTGATCGGGGCGGCAGAAAAGATGCGCATCATCCTGCGTGAAGCCACGAACGCGCGTCAATCCATGCAATTCACCGCTTTGCTCATAACGGTAAACGGTCCCGAATTCGGCATAGCGGATCGGAAGGTCCTTGTAGCTGCGCGGCCGGCTTTTGAAGATCTCGCAATGGTGCGGACAATTCATCGGCTTCAGCATGAATTCCTCGCCCTCGTTGGGCGTGTGCATCGGCTGGAAGCTGTCCTTGCCATACTTTTCAAAATGGCCGCTGGTAACGTAAAGTTCCTTGTGCGCGATGTGCGGCGTGGCCACCTGAACATACCCGCTCTTCTCCTGCGAGTCCTTCATGAAGTTGATCAGCCGTTCGCGCAGCGCCGCACCCTTTGGCAACCAGAGCGGTAATCCAAGCCCGACCTTTTCACTGAAGGTGAACAGATCGAGCTCTTTTCCGAGTTTCCGGTGATCGCGCTTCTTCGCTTCTTCAAGAAGAACAAGGTATTCATCCAGTTCCTTCTGCTTTGGGAACGTGATGCCGTAAAGACGCGTGAGCTGTTTACGCTTTTCATCGCCGCGCCAATAGGCACCGGCAACGCTCATGATCTTCGCAGCCTTGATGAACGATGTATCCGGAATGTGCGGGCCGCGGCACAGATCCACGAAATTTCCCTGCTGGTAGAAGGTGATCTCCCCATCGTTCAATCCTTCGAGAAGCTCCAACTTGTACTCGTCGCCTTTTTCCTTGAAGAATTCGATCGCTTCGGCCTTCGGTACTTCGCGCCGTTGGAACGAATTCTTCTTTCCGGCGAGTTCCTTCATCTTCGTTTCGATCGCCTTGAAGTCGCCTTCACCGATCGAACGATCACCCAGGTCGATGTCGTAATAGAACCCGTTCTCGATCGGCGGGCCGATCCCGAATTTCACGCCTGGATAAAGTTCCTCAAGCGCTTCGGCCATCACGTGCGCACTGCTGTGCCAAAGGGTGTTCTTTCCTTCCTGATCGTTCCAGGTGAGGAGTTGTAGCGTGCAATCGCCGGGAAGCGGCCGGTTCGCATCGCGCACTTCACCGTTCACTTTGCAGGAGAGCACGTTTCGCGCGAGGCCTTCGCTGATGCTCTTCGCCACGTCCATGGCGGAAACGCCGTGATCGAATTCCCTTACACTGCCATCGGGCAGGGTCACTTTGATCTTCATTCGCTTCTACCGCAGATCCTTACGAATGGATCAGGCGGAAGGGCGGCAAAGGTATGGCCGCTCGGGAATAGAAAATGAAGAATGTAGAATTCAGAATGTCCAACTCCTTCAACTTCACAACTACCTAAACTCTTCGACAAATGGATCGATCCAGAGTGAATGGGGAATGGTGAATGGTGAATAGATCGTGGCGTCCAAGGTTCGCTGCACTGGTACGCTTCAGCCTTCAGACTTCAGCCTTCAACCTTCAGCCTTCAGCCTTCAGCCTTCAGCCCTACCGATCACAGTGGATCAGCAGCATTTGCTGGGTGGAAAGATCGCCGAGATCATGGGCTTGTTGAAGTGAAGCACAGCCTTCCTGGCGGAAACCCATGCGCAGCAGGATGATCGCCTTGTTCACGTGCGCCTTGTCCAGCATGGGATCGAGTTCGATCGCACGTTCGAGGTCTTCCAGCGCCAGATCGTTCTGGTGGAGCGCTGCGCGCGCGATGCCGCGATGGCACAATGGAAGGGCCTCATAAGGTGCGATCTTCACATAGCGATCGAAAAGGATCTCCGCCGACCTCGGATCGGAATTTTCCATGGCGTTCTGTCCCAATCGCAACAGCGCCTGCTCAGCGACCGGCCCACGCGTTTGTATGCCCAGGATGTTCCAGAGATCGGCGATGGCTCGCTCGTTCTCGCCGAGGTTGAAATAAGCTTCCGATCGGCTCAGCAAGGCGAAGGCATCGCGCGGCTGCAACGTGATCGCACGGTCCAGGTCGGCCAGGGCGCCGCGTGCATCACCGGCCTGCAATCGCTCCATCGCCAGGTTGTAGTGATCGGTCGCGGCCTCGGCGATGGATGGCGCCGGAGTGCGCTGGTCGTCCGCCTTTGCTTCCACACCGGCGAGATCACCCGTGCTGTATTGGGCGAACAGTATCGGTGAAACGGCCAGGGCTGCGAGGGTGATCAGGATCTTCATCGCCCATTTGTACGCGCCTGCCGGGAAAAATGTTCCGTTCAGGCGGTGGAAAACATCGATCGGCCGGATCGCTGCGCGCCGTTCGGACATCTACCTTCGCGTTGAATCCCGAAACGACATGTTGTTCAATAGCGATCCGATCAATGAGGATGTGGGTTACCTGATCCTGCGCGTTGGCGCGGGCGGTTCCATGATCTACCAGCACGGCTGGCCCAAGTTGATCGGGTTCGCCGACAAGATGGATACATTCTCCGATCCGTTCGGCGTGAGTCCGGCCGTTTCGCTCGCACTGATCACCTTCGCCGAGTTCTTCTGCGCCGCGCTGGTGGCGCTGGGCATGTGGACGCGCTTCGCTACGATCCCGCTGATCATCGGCATGGCGGTGGCGGCCTTCATGGTACATGGCGATGATCCCTTCAAGCAGAAGGAGATGAGCCTGCTCTACCTGTTCATCTTCCTCGCGATCTTCTTCTTCGGCAGCGGCCGTTATGCGGTGAACCGGATCTCTTTCCGGTAACATCCGATCGGTAGCTTTCCGCAGGCCGTTGCCCTGGATCGGCCGAAAGCTGCGTAGATTCACGGCAGAAAAGGTGAGCCATGTTCCTGCAGCGTTTGCTTCATTACCTCAACCCGATCAACCTCTTCGGCCGATCGAACCCCGATCCGAGCCTTCGCTTCATGCACGGTGTGAACCGGATCAGTTTGTTGATGTTCCTGGGTTGCGTGATCGTGATGGTGATCCGCGCGCTCACCCGTTGATCGATGCCCGGTGAAGCGGAAAAGCAGTTCATGGCGCTACGGCTCACCCAGCGGCTGCAGCAGGTGAAGCGATCGGGTGAATACCTCGATTCACGCCGCCATGGCGGGCACAACGTACATCTTTATCGCATGGAAGGTTTCCTCTGCGAAGTATGGATGCGGATCGGCCACGACCAGGTGGAATGGATCGAGATCCCGCGTAACAGGGAGATCCTCGCAGAATATGTGAAGCTCGACCCCGGGGATCTGCCCCGGTAGATCAGAAACGTTCCCTTCCGCTGAAGAAGAAGTTCCCTTCGATCGTGGCGTTCTCGTCGCTATCGCTGCCATGCACGGCGTTCTTCGCCTTACTTTCCGCGAAGCGCTTGCGGATCGTGCCTTCCCCGGCCTGTGCCGGATCGGTGGCGCCGATCAGCTTGCGGAAGTCCTCCACGGCATTCTCCTTCTCCAGGATCGCCGCCATGATCGGGCCGCTGGCCATGTAATCGACAAGCTCTCCATAGAAGGGGCGCTCCTTGTGCACTTCATAGAACTTGCCGCCTTCTTCCGAGGAAAGCCGCGTGTATTTGAGCGCGATGATCTTGAATCCCCTGCCGATGATCATGTCCAGGATCTTGCCTGCATTGCCGGCGGCCACCGCCTCGGGCTTGATCATCGTGAATGTTCTGTTGCCTGCCATATGGTTGTTGAAAAAGCGGCGCAAAAGTAATCCGCTGCGCACAAGAAAGCCCTGTTGTAACCCTATTCCTTCGTAATGCGTAGGAATGGCCCGCCCAACGAGACCACACCACCAACCACGCCCCACCAATGAAGAAGATCCATGTACCGGCCGCGCTGCTGTTGCTGCTCGCGGCCTGCGGAGGCCCAGAGAAAAGTGTGGAGGAAAAGGCACCACCGCTGGTGATCGGCGGTGAGGATGCGGACGCCACGGCGGCCCGGATCTACCAGATGCCCACCCCCAACGAGCTGTTCAACCTGGTGAAGGACCTTGCCGGTGAAGGCCACAAAAGGTTGTTGAACCCCACCACAAATGCCGAGAAGTACGTGAGCCGCAAAGGCCGCGCGATCAACTTCGGCATCTATTCCACCGATCTGGTGTACGCCAGCCAGTTCAACCTCAACGTTGAAGTGGCGCGCTACTACGTCACCACCAAGAAACTCTCGGAATCGCTGGGCATCGCCACGGCTTTCGATGATGTTGATTTCGCGCGGCTGGAGAAGAACATAACCCGCGGCGACAGCCTGGAGGTGATCAGCAACACCGTATACCTGAAGGCCTACGAGAAGCTGCAGGATGAACAGATGGGATCGACACTTGCCCTGGTGCTCGGCGGTGGCTGGGTGGAAAGCATGCACCTGATGCTCAGCCAGGTGGAAGCCTTCGGCCAGAGCGAGGCGTTCACCGAACGGATCGGTGAGCAGAAGGTGACGCTCGAGCATCTGATCTCGATCATGGATACCCAGGTGGAAGATGCCGATGTGCAACAATTCAGGGAACAACTGGTGAAGATCCGCGATGTGTACGATCGCATGGAGGTGAAGCACCTGCAGCAGATCCCGCAACAGAAGAACGAAAAACTCGTGATCGGCGGCGATATGCAGATCACGATCACACCGGAGATCTATGCCGATCTATCCGCAGCAGTAAGCACTTTAAGAGAAGAGATCACCCGTCCCGAAGACCAAACAAGATCATAGGCCATGAACCGCATCACCAGGACCATTTTGCTCGCTCTGCCGCTGCTCTGCGCCCAGCAGATCGTGGCCCAGAGCGCCTGTGCAGACTTCCATAAGTTCAACTGCATGCCTTCATCCGATGCCCGTTTCTCCGCGAACGGACAGAGCAAGAGCGCATCCGTGCAGGTGGGCAAGGAGACCGAATTAAACATCATCATCTACCGTGGGCAGGATTACCGCATCAGCCTCTGCCACGATGAGAAGATCCTGGGCGAAAAGCTCGCGATCCGCCTGGTGGAGAAGATCCGCGTGGCCCGCGATGGCCAACCGGTCGCAGAGAACGTTACGCCCGTGCTCGATGAGGAAGGCAATACCACCGGTACCACGAAGAGCGTGCGCCTGCAGGAAGATCAGCGCGTGTACGACGAGATCGAGCGCGTGATATGGGACAACACCGCGCACGACATGGCGCAGGAGATCGAATTCTCATGCACCGCCACGAAACGCATCGCGATCGAAGTGAACGCGCAGGGCACCGAAGGCGCGAAATTGAAGAAGAACGGAAAGCAGTACGACATCGGATGCGTCGGCATCCTCATCGAACATATGACATCACCGGAACTCGGTTTCTGATCAAAGTGTCCAATAAGAACGCCTCCGGTCGCACATCGATCGGGGGCGTTCTTGTTCCATTCACCATTCACCGATCTACGAAAGTGCCTGTGGTTCGGGGCCGCTGCTGGCAGGCCTGGAGCGTGTTTCCGGCAGCGGCACGAATTCCTGATCATCGTTCGGTGGAAGCAGGATGCGGCCTTCCTTCCAATCGGCTTTTGCCTGCTCGATCCGCTCGCGTCGCGACGATACGAAATTCCACCAGATGAATCGTTCGCCCAATGGTTCGCCACCCAGCAGCATCAAAGTGGAAGGTGTGGTGGCCATGATGGTCGGCTCCGCGCTCTTACTGAAGACAAGCAATTGTCCTGGTGTGTAATTCCTGCCTTCGACTTCGATCGAACCTTTCGCCACGTAAACACCTTTTTCAGCGTGTTCCTTCGGTAGTCCGATCCGCGCACCGCGTTCCAACATCACATGCAGATAGAACATGGGTGAAGAGATGCGAACCGCATTGCGAAGACCGAAGGCATTCCCCGCGATCAAGCGCATCCACACACCTTTTTCCGTGAAGATCGGAAGCTCGGCTTCAGAATAATTCGTGAACGAAGGATCGGCCTCTTCGTCTTTTTCGGGTAGCGCGACCCATGTCTGGATCATTTCAAGATCGCCACCGGCCAGTGCAGCGGGATCCTCGAAGCGTTCCGAATGTGCGATCCCTTTCCCGGCGGTCATCCAATTCACTTCGCCGGGGCGGATCACCTGTTCCACGCCAAGGCTATCGCGGTGCGTGACCGATCCGCCGAAGAGATAGCTTACCGTTGAAAGCCCGATGTGCGGATGTGGCAGGACATCGAGTTTGCGCGGTGGTTCCGGTACCGTGGTGATCGGTCCGGCATGGTCCATGAAGATGAACGGCCCCACCATTCTTCGCGATCGGAAAGGCAGGATCCGCTGCACGGCCATGCCCGGTGCGATGGATGCCTTGCGTGCTTCAATGACGATCTCCAGCATGATGGCTCGGTTTCACCGAATGTACATCAATGGCGATCGGCCCGGCATGCACTAACTTGTAACGATGGAAAAGCTGTTCGAGATCGAACCCGTGCTGCCGCAAGGTTTTTCCTATTACCCTTCATTCATTTCGGTGGAAGAAGAGGATGAACTCTGCCGCCGGATCGATGGGATGGAACTGCATACGTTCAAGTTCCAGGGTTTCGAAGCGAAGCGAAAGGCCGCTAGCTTCGGATACGACTGGAGCTTCGATCGGCGTGAACTTTCCAAAGGTGTACCGATCCCGCAGTTCTTCCATGCGATCATGGAAAAAGTAGCGGCCGGGATCGGCTTGCAAAAAGACGAATTCGCGGAGCTTCTCGTGTTGCAATATCCGATCGGTGCAGTGATCAACTGGCATCGCGATGCGCCTCCGTTCGGCGTTATTGCCGGGATCTCGTTACGGAGTGATTGCATCTTCAAGCTACGTCCTTACGAAAAGGCGAAGCAGCATCGTGGATCGATACGATCGCTCCGGGTGGAACGCCGATCGCTGTACGTGATGCAAGGGGAGGCCCGATCGGAGTGGGAACACAGCACCGCACCCGTGAAGCACGTGCGTTATTCGATCACGTTGCGCACCCTGAAGTAGATCACGGTTCCGTTGGCATTCCAGCGGACTTCCACGCATTGATGCCACCATCGAGATGGGCCACCTTGTCGTAACCCATTTCCTTCAACGTGCGTGCGGCCAGCGCCGATCGCCCGCCCGATGCACAATGCAGGATGATGCGTCCGTTGCGGTCGAATTCCTTGCGGTGGTATGGCAACGCGGGATCGGCGTAGAATTCAAGCATGCCGCGCGGCGCGTTCACCGATCCGGGGATCTTTCCGTGCTGCCGGAGTTCATCGGGTTCGCGCAGGTCGATCAGGGTGGCGCCACCTTCGATCTCCTTCTTCACCTGTTCGGGTGAAAGGTTCTCAACGCTCTGTCTGGCCTCTTTCACCATTTCGGTGGCCGATCGATGTGTGTTCATGGATCTGTTCTTTCGAAAAGTGAATATATGCTATCGTTCCCCCGTGCGTTCCGCCAAGGCGATCACATGGCCATCCGGATCGGCGAAATAGGCGACCGTATCGCCCCAATCCCGATCGGCTTTTTCATTCACGAGCAGTGCCCCGCAGCGCAGCGCGTTCGTGCATTCAAGGGCCAGATCATCCACATGCAGGTAAAGTTCGCAGCGCGGGATACCGGTGCCTTTTTCCGGGTGGGGCAGCGCACCGGAAATGATCTTCGCGATACCGTGGGCAGGCATCAAGCCCAGTTTCACTTCCGCGGTCAACTGGAATTCGGTCATGCCCGGCACGTCGAGCACCGGCGCCCTTCGCAGCAGTTGCGTATAGAAATCGCGGCTTCGCTGCTGATCGCCCACGAAGAGGATGAACTCCACCGATCGCACCGCATCGCGCTTCATGCGATCAATGGCAATCGCACCGTGAAGATGCATCCGGCGCCTTCTCCTTCACTCTGGCCTTCGATCCCACCGCCATGCAATTCCACCAACTGCTTCACGATATTCAGCCCGATCCCCAGTCCGGAGGCCACGCTGCTTGCGCCGTTGCGCCCGAGTTGGGAGAATAGTTCAAAGGCCGCAGGCATGTTGTGCGGATCGATACCGATGCCATTGTCGATCACTTTCAGGATCGCTTCGGAAGGCGTTGCCTGAAGTGAAAGCACGATCCTGCCATGCTCGCCCGTGTAGCGGTTGGCGTTGCTCACGAGGTTGCTTATGATCTGCGTAAGACGTGTGGGATCGCCCAGCACCATCACCGGTGCATCGGCCGCATCGATCAGCAGTTCCTGCTGTTTGGCCTTGATGTGAGGCAATACCGTTTCGATCGCCATGGAGACCGTGGTGCGCAGATCGATCGGCTGTTTGCGCAGTTCGATCATACCGCGGTTGATCCTGTTCACGTCCATCAGATCATCCACCATGCGTACCAGGTGCTTCATCTGGCGCAACATCATTTCACGCGTATGGTCGATCATGTGCCTGTCATCGCCCGCGAGTTCCAGGATGTGCAAACCGTTCATTAGCGGGGCGAGCGGATTTCGCAGTTCATGCGCCAGTGTGGCGAGGAAGCTGCCCTTGCGCCGATCGGCTTCACGCAGTTCATCAATGATCTTCTTCCGTTCGGTGATGTTGAACAGTACGCCGGGGATGCGCACCGGTTCGCCGGCCTCATTGCGTTCGATCACGCCGCGACCGAGCACCCAGCGCATCTTTCCGTCGCTTCCGATCAGCCGAAGTTCCCCTTCATAACCTGGTGCGCCGCTCACGATCGCATCGTTGATCAAGGCTGCTGCCCGTTCACGATCCTCGGGATGGATCGAATTCATGTACACGTCCGCGGTCCCGCCATTCGCCTGCTCCTCCGTGATGTTGTAGAAAACGCGCAGATTGGCGTCGCCGTAGATCCGATCGCTCGGAATATCCCACAACCACGTGGCCACATCACCGGCTGATAGGGCCAGCCTCAATCTTTCCTGCGCGATGCGTAATTCCTCTTCGGTGCGTTTGCGTTCGGTGATATCGGTGGCGAGTATGAGCACGTTGCCCTGCTCGAGCACCGAAGCGTGCAGATCCAGCATCACGGTGGTGCCATCGGGCCGCAGCAGCGGGAATTCGCCGCGCCAGGAGCCATTTTGTGAAGCGTCGGCGAGCGCCTGTTCGTATTGTTTCCGGTTCGCGGCAGGGATCAGCTCGGGATGCCGCCTACCGACCAGATGCTCACGATCCACGCCCAGCATGTTGCACAACGCCTGGTTCACATCGAGCCAATTCCGATCCGCATCCGTGAGCAGGATGCCTACATGTGCATTCGAGAAAACGGAGCGAAGCTGGGCATCGCTCAGACGCTGCTGTACGGGCAAAAGGGTGGGGGAATTGTACGAAAGTTAGCGCAGCGGATCGAATGGATCGGTGTTTCCGCTGGAATTTATTCCGTCAGGTTCCGGCGTTCACTTCCCGATACAGAACCTTCCGAAAATGCTGCCCAGCAGATCCTCGGAAGTGATGCGTCCGGTGATCTCGCCGAGGTGGTGTTGGGCACGGCGCAGATCGATGGCAAGCAGTTCACCGCTCACTCCCGCGCCGATGGATCTTTTCGCGTCTAGCAAGGCGGAACGCGCTTTCATCAGGGCATCCACATGGCGTGTATTGGTCACCACGAGATCTCCGGGGCCGCTGCGCATCCGGTTCACATGATCGGTGAACAGCGATCGAAGTTCCTCCAGCCCATCGCCGGTACGTGCGCTTATGGAGAGGATGCGGCCCGATCGGCGGCTGCCTGGCAGGTCGGCCTTGTTCATCACCGGTATCACCATGGGATCGGCACCGATCCGCTGCCGAAGCATATCCGCTTCGGTGAGCAGCGCTCCCTCGCTCATGATGGTGGCATCGGCGAGAAGTACCACGATCTGCGCTTCACCCGCCTTTTTGTAACTGCGATCGATCCCCAGTTTCTCGATCGGATCGGATGTGCGGCGGAGCCCCGCGGTATCGATGAAGCGGAAAAGGATCCCACCTATGTTGATGGTCTCCTCGATCGTATCCCGTGTTGTGCCGGGGATCTCGCTCACGATCGCCCGATCCTCGTTCAACAGGGCGTTCAACAAGGTGCTTTTTCCGCTGTTGGGTGCGCCAACGATCGCGACAGGAACGCCTTGTTTTATCGCGTTTCCAAAACGGAACGAATCGATCAGCTCTGTACACATGTCCACCAACCGATCGAGCAGCGCGAGCAATTCGATCCGTTGTGCGAATTCAACATCCTCTTCAGAGAAATCGAGTTCCAGTTCGATAAGCGCGGAAAAGTCGATCAGCTTCTGCCGAAGGTCTTCGATGTGCTTTCCGAAACCGCCACGCAGTTGCTGCAGGGCCAGGCGGTGCTGTGCCGCGCTCTGGCTTGCGATCAGGTCGGCCACCGCTTCGGCCTGGGCTAGATCGAGCCGGCCGTTGAGGAATGCGCGTTTGGTGAATTCGCCGGGTTCGGCGAGCCTTGCACCCGCTTCGGCCATCGCCAGCAACAGCCGTTGCTGGATGTAGGTGGAACCGTGCACGGCGATCTCCACCACATCTTCTCCGGTGAACGAATTGGGGCCTTTGAAGAGCGTGATGATGCCTTCATCCACCTGGCCGTCCATATCGATCAGCGGTGCATAGTACGCGTGGCGGAAGAGCGGCTCGAGCGGCAGGGTGGGGGCGAGCCTTTCGGCGGTGGCGAAGGCCTTCGGGCCGGTCAGGCGCAACAGCGCGATGGCGCCTATGCCGGGCGGTGAGCTGATGGCTGCGATGGTATCGGGATCGTACATGCCGTGGTGCAAGGATAGCACCGGCGCGGCGAAGCTGCGGCCACATTCGGGAAGGAACGATCGATGGATCGGGCTTCAGTTCGCTCCACCGCCCGTAAATTCGCTGCCACGGTCCCGTAGCTCAGTTGGATAGAGCATCTGCCTTCTAAGCAGACGGTCACAGGTTCGAATCCTGTCGGGATCACTTTTTCATTACTGCCACGGCCGGGCTGGTGTACACCATGTAGATGTCCATGTAAGGCCGCAGGCTTGGCGGAAGTTTCCGGTTCAGTTCCGCGGGTATCACCAGCAGCACTTTATCGCCCCAACGCGCGGCAACGTGCGCTTGGAATTTCTTGAACTGTTCGTGCTTCGGGACGCGTTCCCCAAGGTCAGAGATGCCATCGGGCCAGTTGCGTTCATGGCTGCGGAAGATCACCGCATCGATCTCGGCCTGGCTCATGCCCTGTTCCCTCAAAACCGCGATCGCTTCGTTGTCGCGGCCGAGGTCGTAGGTGGAATAGACCTGCGCGGGTGCGGTTATCCTGGCCTTCGGCATGGTTCGCCAGTTGGGCCCTTCGCTGGGCCTGGCCACTTCAACCTGCTGCACGTGCGCAATGGCGTCCGCTTTTACGAGCATGTACATGTCCTGCGTGCCACGCATGCCATCGGGCATGTGGAAATTCTCGATCGCCGGAACGTGGATGACCGCGAGCGGTTGATCGTTCACGGCATAGTTGCAAAGCTCGTAGGCCTTCGCGTTCACCAGTATGTGCTGGTTCGCTGCGCGTGCACTGTCGCTCTGCCAGCCGGCCGACCATGAAGCCGGATCGCTGAACTTGCAGGCGGCTTCGATCACTCCCGGCTCGATGCCTGCCGCTTTCATGCCGGCCACGGCGTGCGGTGTACCGGCGAGGCTGCCTCGCGCGATCACCCCGGTGGCATCATTGATGCGCACGGTATGCTGCGCCAGAACGGCCGTTACGGATGGCACAAGTATGGACAATAGGAAAGACCTCGCGCTTTGCATGGGCATTTCTACGTGCGCTCCGGGTCCAGGGTTGCCTTCCCGCCCGATCGGCTTCTGGCCGCGCCTGCCGTTACTTTGCAGATCATGCGGTTCCTGTTCCTTCTTTCCATCCCCATGCTGCTGGCCTGCCAGCAGTTCGATCGGTTCCGTGTCGGTCCGGTCACTTTCCCGATCGAACATCCACAACCTCCAGCCATGACATTCCATGAATTAAGTGCCACTTCCCTCGAAGGCGAACTCGTTCAAATGGACCGGTACAAAGGGAAGAAGGTGATCGTGGTGAACACTGCGAGCGAATGCGGATACACCGGCCAGTACGCTCCGTTGCAGGAACTGTACGAGACTTACAAGGAGAAAGGGCTTGTGGTGATCGGGTTCCCGAGCAACGATTTCGGCGGGCAGGAACCCGGATCGGAGGAGGAGATCGCCACCTTCTGCCAGAAGAACTACGGCGTCACTTTCCCGATGATGGCGAAGGTCTCGATCAAAGGTGATGATGTGCACCCGGTCTATTTCTGGCTGACGAACAAGGAACAGAACGGGGTGATGGATGCCAGGGTGGAATGGAACTTCAACAAGTTCCTGATCGATGAGGAGGGCCGGCTGGTGAAGCATCTGCCCAGCAAGGTGGAGCCGTTGGATGAAGAGATCATCAACTGGGTCGAAGGCGATGCGAAGTGATCGTGTTTCCTTCATTCACTTCAACTTCTGATAGCGATCCATGGCGGAACAACAGGTGGATCTGCTCTGCATCACCGCGCATCCCG
Organism: Bacteroidota bacterium; assembly: GCA_023418095.1. Lineage (GTDB taxonomy): Bacteria > Bacteroidota > Bacteroidia > Flavobacteriales_F > PHOS-HE28 > PHOS-HE28. Next base: position 1,352 of record JAEZDL010000128.1, on the reverse strand, counting down.
ATGATGTGGAGATCTCCATGGCAGGCACGGTGCTGCGGCACGTGGCCCAAGGCCGTTCGGTGGGACTGATCGAACTCACCGCCGGTGAACTCGGCACACGCGGCACACCGGAGATCCGCAAGGCGGAGGCTTTGGCCGGAATGAAGGTTCTGGGTGCCGCGTTCAGGTACCAGCTCGGCATGGACGATGGGTTTTTCCGATCCGATCGCGAGAGCTTGTTGAACGTGGTGGAAGTGGTCCGTACGCACAGGCCGCGGATCGTGCTCACCAATGCACTGGGCGATCGCCATCCCGATCATGGACGTGCGGCTTCACTTGTCGCTGAAGCCTGTTTTCTCAGCGGACTTCGGAAGGTGATCACGCACAGCGAAGGGATCGAGCAGGAAGCCCACCGGCCCGGGCTTGTACTGCATTGTGTGCAGGATCGATGGATGGAACCACATGTTATCGTGGATGTGACGGATCAATGGGACAAGAAGCTCGAAGCCTTGCGCTGTTTCCGATCGCAGTTCTTCGATCCCGAAAGCAGCGAGCCGAGCAGCCCGATCGCGAATCCCGATTTCATGCCTTTTCTTGAAGGCCGATCGCGACAGATGGGCAGGCTGATCGGTGCTACGCACGGCGAAGGTTTCGTAAGTGCCCGGCCATTGGGGATCGATGATCTGCTTCTGTTGAGGTGAACCGATCAGCGGATCTTCTTCAACAAACGCATGATCCGATCGCGATCCTCGATGGAGAACCACAGTTGCATGGCCGATCCGCTGGCGGTGCGGGTGAACACGATGAATTGATAGACCGCGTTGGCGCAATATGCGGCTGAAGCTGTGATCGCCGCGCCGGAAGCTCCCCAGTTTTGGATCAACGGAAGACCGACCGCGACCGTAACGATCACACCGATCCCCGATCCGATCATGTTATGAAGATTGCGCCCAACGCCGCTGAAATAATGGCTCAATCCCTGTGAAAGTGCCATCGCCACGATCCCCGGCGAAAGCAGCAGCACCAGTTCGGTAACGCCGGTGATCTCTTCCCCGAACATCACCTGGTACACGCGATCGGGCAGAAGTGCGATCACCGCCACCACCGCCACGGCCAGCGCTATGCAGATCTTCGATGCCGTGACCGTGAGCCTCTGGTTCTCTCCGTCATCCGCGGTATTGCTCACCTTGCCATACAGCACCGATCCAATGCTGCGCGGCCCGAGCCATGCGCTTTCCGCCAACTGGTTGCTCACGCTGTAGATGCCGAGCGCGCCCAGCCCATGGAATGTCTCGATCAGGTAGTAGGCGAGCCGGTAATTGAGCAATTGAAGGAAATTCGCGATCTGGATGAATGTTCCCTGGCGGAACATC
>JAEZDL010000085.1 GCA_023418095.1 Bacteroidota bacterium | reverse complement strand
TTCCTTCGGGCCGCTCTTGATGATCCGTCCATCGGCGATCACGTGCACGAAGTCGGGCACGATATGGTCGAGCAGACGTTGGTAGTGCGTCACCACGATGAAGGCGTTGTCCTTGCTGCGCAGCTTGTTCACGCCGCCTGCCACGATGCGTAGTGCATCGATGTCCAGGCCGCTGTCGGTCTCATCGAGGATGCCAAGCTTCGGCTCCAGCATGGCCATCTGGAAGATCTCGTTCCGCTTCTTCTCGCCGCCGCTGAAGCCTACGTTCAGGTTGCGGTTCATCAGGTCCGGATCCATTTCCACGAGCTTCGCCTTCTCGCGCATCAACGCCAGGAATTCCTTGCCGCTGAGTTCCGCTTCGCCACGCGCCTTGCGGCTTTCGTTCATCGCGGTACGCAGGAAGTTGAGGTTGCTCACTCCGGGGATCTCCACTGGATACTGGAAGGCGAGGAAAATGCCTTTCCAGGCACGTTCTTCGGGAGCCAGTTCAAGAAGGTCCTCACCAAAGTAGGTGACGCTACCGCCAGTGACCTCATACTCCTCGCGGCCTGCGAGAACGTTGGCGAGAGTGCTTTTGCCGGAGCCGTTGGGCCCCATGATGGCGTGCACCTCGCCGGGATTCACCTCCAAGGTGACGCCCTTGAGGATGTTTTTTCCTTCGATCCTTGCGTGGAGATCCTTGATCTTCAACATTCCTTTCTATTCGCTTTAGATCTGTATGCCGATCCATTGGATCGACACTACAATTGTTCAACCTACCGACCCCTCCAAACTCACCGCCAGCAACTTCTGCGCTTCCACAGCGAATTCCATCGGCAACTGGTTAAGCACCTCCTTGCAATACCCGTTTACGATCAGGCTCACCGCCTTCTCCGTCTCGATCCCGCGTTGGTTCAAGTAGAAGATCTGGTCCTCACCGATCTTGCTCGTGGTCGCTTCATGCTCCACCATCGCGCTGGGATTCTCGCTTTCGATGTAAGGGAACGTGTGCGCGCCACAGCGGTCGCCGAGCAGCAGAGAATCGCACTGGCTGAAGTTCCGTGCACCCTTCGCGCCACGGCCGATCTTCACCAGACCGCGATAGCTGTTGTTGCTAAAGCCGGCACTGATGCCCTTGCTCACGATCGTGCTCTTCGTTCCCTTCCCGATGTGCACCATCTTGGTCCCGGTGTCGGCCTGTTGACGGTTGTTGGTTAGCGCTACGCTATAGAACTCGCCGATGCTGTTGTCGCCCTTCAGCACGCAGCTCGGGTACTTCCATGTGATCGCGCTGCCGGTCTCCACCTGTGTCCAGCTGATCTTGCTGTTGTCGCCAAGGCATAGCCCGCGCTTGGTCACGAAATTGTAGATGCCGCCCTTGCCATCCTTGTCGCCGGGATACCAGTTCTGCACGGTGCTGTATTTGATCTCGGCATCCATCAAAGCCACCAGTTCCACCACGGCAGCGTGCAGTTGGTGCTCATCGCGGATCGGTGCCGTGCAGCCTTCCAGATAGCTCACGTACGCACCCTCATCGGCGACCAGTAACGTGCGCTCGAACTGGCCGGTCATTGCTTCGTTGATCCGGAAGTATGTGCTCAATTCCATCGGGCAACGCACACCCGGCGGTATGTAACAGAAGCTGCCATCGCTGAAGACGGCGCTGTTCAAAGCCGCGATGTAGTTGTCCGTGCGCGGCACTACGCTGCCGATGTAATTCTTCACCAGATCGGGATGCTCTTTCACCGCTTCACTGAAGCTGCAGAAGATGATCCCCTTCTCCTTCAGCGTCGCTTGGAAGGTGGTCTTCACGCTCACGCTGTCGAACACCACATCCACCGCCACGCCAACCAACCGCTTCTGTTCCTCCAGCGAAATACCCAGCTTTTCGAAGGTCTTCACCAGCTCGGGATCCGCCTCATCGAGGCTGTTCAGCTGCGGCTTCTTCTTGGGCGCGCTGTAGTAGTACGCGTTCTGGTAATCGATCTTCGGGTAGTGCACATGCGCCCAATGCGGCTCCTCCATCTTCTGCCAGATGCGGTAGGCCTCCAGACGCCACTCCAGCATCCACTCGGGCTCGCCCTTCTTTGCGCTGATGAACCGCACGATGTCCTCGTTCAGCCCCTTCTCCGCCTTTTCGCTCTCGATGTCCGTAACAAACCCGTAGGCGTACTCTTTCGAGGTAACCTCCCGCAGGATATCGTCGGTGTCTTGTGCCATTACTGAGTGATCTGTTTCCGTGAATTGCGATCTCCATTGATCATTACGTAACGCATCGGCACCTGCCACGTGTCTTCTGGAATGTTCACTTCAAAGCGAAGCCCAAAGCAGCATGAGCATATTGCATAAGATCCATAACCGGTGCTTATCAGGTTGATCGTTGAATCTTCTATCAAAACTTCGGCTTCACAGAGGAATTCATGGCCGCATGTAGAAAACACTTTCGTGTCGATTACCAGTGTAGAATCCAGCGTGCTAATACTGGTGATCTCATCAGATCCGAGTTCCTCTCGCATGGATCCCTCACATGGTGTCATAGTCACCTTATACAACCCATATCCGTAAGCCACAGATACTCTGTTCTTTTCACTTCCATGCAACACCGTGGTCCCAACTAACACGTAATCACGCTCAAAATGATCCAAATACAGCGTATCAGTTGTCATTCTGGATCCGCCTTCCTCTGTTATCGAGTAGCTGAAATAGACAGGTTGTTTCTGGGCACTCAGTGTAATTGGCGCAAGCAATACAGCAGTTATGAGGCCATTACAGCGCATGTTATATACTGAAGCTCTCCCCGCAGCCGCACGTCCTGTTCGCGTTCGGATTAACGAATTGGAACCCCTTTCCGTTCAGTCCGCCACTGAAATCCAGCGTGGTGCCCAGCAGGTACAGCATGCTCTTCTTATCCACCACCACCTTCACGCCATTATCCTCGAACACCTTGTCGCCGTCCTTCATCTGGTCGTCGAAACCCAGATCGTACATCAGGCCGCTGCAGCCACCGCCCTTCACGCCCACGCGCACGAAATGCTGCGGCCCGCGGCCTTCCTCGCCGAGGAGCTTGGTCACCTGTGCCTTCGCGTTCTCACTTACCTTGA
>JAEZDL010000018.1 GCA_023418095.1 Bacteroidota bacterium | reverse complement strand
GGAACGGTATGCGTGGCCTTGCCGGGTTCGACCCCGTAGGTCATCTTGCGATCCTTGTTGCCGAGCTTCTTTTCGATGATGCTGCTGAAACCCTGGGCGAGCGTTGGTTTGAACACCAAAAACTCATCGGGGCTTACCGCGCCCTGTACCACCATTTCGCCAAGGCCGAAACTTCCGTTGATCAGCACCACATCCTTGAAACCGCTTTCGGTATCGAGGCTGAAGGCCACACCGGACGAGCCCAGATCGCTGCGCACCATCTTCTGCACGCCCACGCTGATCCCTACCTGGAAATGATCGTAACCGAGGCTCTGCCTGTAAACGATCGCCCGATCGGTGAAGAGTGAAGCGAAGCAGTTGCGCACGGCCACCATCAGATCCTCCGGGCCGCGCACGTTCAAGTAGGTTTCCTGTTGTCCGGCGAAACTTGCATCGGGAAGGTCCTCGGCGGTAGCGCTGCTGCGCACCGCAACGTCGGTGGCATCCTGGCCGTACTGACGGCTCATCTCAAGGTAGCGGGCGATGATGTCCTTTTCGATCTCCGGCGGGAATTTGCCGTTCTTCACCAGCGTACGCACCTGCAGGCCCGTGCGCCGCACGTTCTCGATATCGTCCACATCGAGCTTTGCAACGATATCGCGGATCTTCTGGTCGAGCACGTTGTGTGCGATGAACGCTTCGTAGGAAGCCACCGTGACCACAAAGCCGCCTGGAACGGAGACCCCGAGCGGTGCGAGGTTCTGGATCATTTCACCCAGGCTCGCGTTCTTGCCGCCCACCGTGGCAATGTCGGTAAGCCGCACTTCGTGCAGCCATTTCAAATAAGGTTGTCCTACCATGTTGTACAGATGATCGCCATTGGTTCGCGCGACGGGTTGTACGGAGATGGTGTGGTTTGGTTCCCGATCGGAGGTGGAATGCGCGGAACCGTTCAGGGAATTGGGCGAGGCGGAATTGAACATGTGCGGCCCGAAAGCAACTGGCGCGCCGCGATCGGACGCCATACCAGATCGGTCATAGTTGCGGCCTTCAATGCTCCGCAACGTGCGGAAATGCTGAAGAGCGAAGAAATGACCAGTGATACCTCGCGTCGATCCGATCGAGGAAAGTTCGCCACAGGGGTTGTTCAGGTGGCGGCGATCGGGGAGTGATCGCCCGTGATCATTGATGGGTGGGAAGGACCGTTGAAGCCGGCCTGCCACCCTGGATCGTGCGCACCACGGGCATTGGATCGGTGTGGATCGCCTGCCGCACACAATTGGCCGATCGCCAGAAGCCCATCTGCCAATCCGGATCGGCCGAAGCCACGAATTCGTTGCGGCTCTCGCGGAAGTGGATCCGCATCTTCACCACCCACAGATCGGCGATCGCGCCCAGATCGCCCGGTTCGATCCGATAGCAGTAGACCGCATCGGTGTAGGGCTGGCCTTCATCGCTCAGCATCGGAGCGCCAACGGTGGTCTCCATGCTCCGCAGGATCAATACGCTATCGTTCTCCAGTTTCACGAAAAGCGAATCGCCCTCGAACACCACGGCAGGCCGTTCCTGCGCGGTGCGCCAGTGAAGGCGGAGGCACACCGATCCATCGATCGCCATCCATTCGAACCGCGGTCCGTTGGAATGATCGCTCGCGGTGATGGTGAGCACATGCGATCGGGTAAATTCATCAACCTGATCGCTCACCGTGCGACAGACCGGTTGTGCTGTCATTTGCACCGATGAGAAGAGAAGGAACAGGGAGGCGAACCCGAATGGCGAGTGAAGCAGAAGGGCATTCAAGGGAAGTGACATTGGCTGGAAGGCAGTACGGATGGAATTATTCTTCACCCAAAAATTACGTTGAACAAGCGGGGCCTGTCAAACAGGGAATGTGCACGAGCCGCCTTCATAGCCTGGGTCCATCATGATGGATACGGAGGAGCACCAGCGCCGCGCCATCCGCGGCGCTGGTGATCCGATCACTCCAATTCACCGCGCTCAGCGGCCTTCTTCATCTTCTCGTTGGCGTAGATCGCCACTTCAACACGGCGGTTCTCGGCACGGCCTGCTTCGGTGGTATTATCGGCTACTGGTTGCTTCGATCCGTAACCTTCAGAAGTGATGCGGCTTGCGGCCACGCCACGGGACTGAAGGAATTGCGTTACGCTCTGGGCCCGCTCACGTGAAAGCTTTTCATTGATCGCATCGGTGCCGGTGGAGTCGGTATGGCCTTCGATCAGGATGTTGGTGTCCTCGTATTTCTTCAAGGTCTCCGCCAGTTCGATCAGATTGGTCTGTGAAGCGGCCGAGAGATCGCTCTTGTTCACATCGAACAGAAGTCCGCTGGCGAACGTGATCTTGATGCCTTCACCCACTCGCTCCACTTCGGCACCTTCAAGATCATTGCGAAGTTCTTCCGCCTGCTTATCCATGTGGCGGCCGATCAATGCGCCGGCCGTACCGCCAACTGCCGCACCTATGATCGCACCGAGCGCGGTATTCTCATATTGATGGCCGATAACAGCGCCCACCGCACCGCCGGCGGCCGCACCAATGGCACCGCCCTGGGCGGTCTTCGATTGTTTGCACGAAGGGGCGAGCAGCGCCAGGCTCAATGCCATCACCGTCGTCGTTTTCAAGAACTTTTGATCCAGTTTCATGTTGATCAGGGATATGTGGATGTATTCGGCCGTGCCAACCCACTAAAGTGCCGAAGGGTGAGATGATGGTCATGTCACTGAGGCTCAGTCAGTAGGACCCAGAATGGAACGGGTGAGCGATCTTGTTCCGAGGATATGTATCCACAGATCGGGGCGCCCTTCGATCGGTCCCTGAGCCTTTCGGATCGGTCCCGGGCACAAGGATCGGATCCCTTATCGCACCATGATCCATCCGTGGAAAATCCGATCGGCCGCGCTAGCTTCGAACCTTCACACCCGCCCGATGAGATCGATCATTCCGCTCGCCATTTGCGTTGTTGCAGCGATCTATGCAACACATGTTCACGCACAGCCAAATCCCTACGGATGCCATTTCTTCCGGAACGCCCCACAGCCTGGATCGCACAGCGCACAGGATCGCAGCGACATTGATGAGACGATCGCGCGGAGCGATACGTTCGATATCGTCCATTACGACATCAACCTTGATGTTTCCAGCTACAACAGCCAAAGCCTGCAAGCTCACACCACGATCACCTATCGCGCGATCATGCCCGGCCAGTTATCGATCCGCTTCGATCTATACGGATTGCAAGTTGATTCCGTGACCGGTGAGGATGGACCGCTCGCATTCGTGCAGGACGAGGAATTCCTCACCGTGGCGCTTCCGATCGCGCCCGAGCCTGGGGTGGAACACCAGCTTACGGTATATTACGGTGGCGTGCCCCATCGCGATCCGGAGTGGGGCGGTTTCTATTTCCAACAGAATTACATCTATAACCTGGGGATCGGGATCAGTTCCATACCACCCAACTTCGGCAAGGTGTGGTACCCGTGTTTTGATTCGTTCGTGGAACGTGCGACGTACACCTATCATGTGAAAAGTTCAGGCACCTATCGCCTTCATGGCCAGGGAACTTTTCTTGGTGAGACCGTGCTTGGTGGTGATACGGTGATCAGGTCGTATTCGTTCGATCAGCCAATTCCCACGCATTTGAGCGCAGTGGCGATCGCGAACTACCAGGAGCACGCATACACCCACTCCGGAGCGACCGCTGAGATACCGGTAACGCTTCGTGCAAAGCCGAACCTGCTCAACGGGATGGTGGACAACTTCGCGCAATTGCCCGATGCGATCGACGCGTGTGAATACTGGTTCGGCGCGTATCCGTTCGAGCGTGTGGGCTATGTGCATACCGTGGATGGCGCGCTGGAGATCCCCACGAACGTGGCCTATCCCGATTTCATGAACCAGCAGAGCGTGGCATCGAACCGCGCCCTGTACACACATGAGCTCGGGCACCATTGGTGGGGCGACATGGTTACGCCCTACATCCATAACGATATGTGGTTGAAGGAAGGTCCTGCGGAATACAGCGGGCACTTGATCGAGGAATGGATCGATGGTCAGGCGGGCCTTGTGCAGGCCGTGAAGGACAATCTGCTTTACGTGTTGCGCGAAGCGCACGTGAACGACGAAGGCTTCCATTCACTCTCGCCGATGCCTGATGCCTACATCTACGGGAACCATACCTATTACAAAGGTGCCCTGGTGATGCATAACCTGCGTGGCTACATGGGCGACAGCCTGTTCCGGAGTGCGTTGCACCAGATCCAGACGGAGCTTGCCTACACCACGATCACTGCGGAAGGGTTCAGGGATGCGCTTGAGCAATACAGCGGGCTGGATCTTGATCCGTTCTTCGATGCTTGGGTCTTCGGTCCATCGTATTCTGTTTTCGAGGTGATCGATCATACAGCGCAACAGGCCGGATCGGAATGGGACGTGCAACTTCAGATCGGCCAGAAATTGCGCGGCGGATCGAACCTCCACGAAGAAGTGCCGCTTGACCTCACGTTGATCTCCGCATCGGGTGAAGAATTCGATCAACAGATCACAGTAGGCGGAACACAGACCGATCTGCAGGTTACCGCACCTTTCGATCCGGCCATGATCGTTCTCAACCGGCACGCCCGGCTCAACCAGGCGCGGCTGGACCATGAAGTGGAGCTTGCCGCAGGTTCCACGCTTGACTCAAATCTTCCATACGTTGAATTCCGGCTTTACAGTGACAGCACACCTGCCGATGCGCTCGTACGCGTGGAACATTTGTGGGTGGCACCTGATGGATCACCCTTGAACGCGGACGTGCTCGCGATCAGCAACACTCATTATTGGAACGTGGATGGGCAATGGTCTGAAGGCACCGCCTTGCGCGGCCGCGTCACTTACAAAGGCCTCGGAACGCATGAGCTCGATCACGAACTTTTCGATGGGAATGAATATGGCATGTGCATCCTTTATCGCGCAGAGCCGACCGATCCGTGGGAAGTGTATGCCGATCAAACGATCCAACCTGGAAGCCTGATGAACGGCCAGGGGAACATCAACATCACGAACCTTCGGAAAGGTCAGTATGCTTTCGGCAAGTCCACGGGTTTTGTGAATCTCGATGAGACCATTCCGGTCGATGAATGGGTGATCGCGCTTCACCCGAATCCCGCAAAGGATGTGTTGAACGTGAGCGGGAACCTTCCGGAAGCAAAGACACTCGTGTTCGACATCTTCACGATCGAAGGAAAACTGATCGAGCGCAGCACATCGTCTTCACACGGTGCATTCCAACACCAATTGAAGATCGATCGGATCCCGGCTGGAACGTATGTACTTCGCGTGGTGAGCACCGATGGCGTGCGGTTGGGAAGCGAACGCTTCGAAGTGATCCGCTGAGCAGGGGAGAACAGGAATGACATTCAACGCGATCCACCGTAGGAAGGATCTTTTTCCGATCAATGAACGATTGCTGGCGTATCTGCACCGATACGACAGGCATGAGGATCTGCCGATCACGTATGCAGATCTGCGGCGCTATGAAGGTGTGTTGCCCGTGCTCGATCGGGAAGGGAAGGAGACGCTCTGGCACTCGGTGATCCTGCGCCAGGCCGAGATCGCTGAAGTGCACGAGAAGTTGGTTGAAACATACCAGCTCCTGATCGCGGACGGCCGGCACATCGGCCATCTCGTGGTGGATCGGATCGATTTCTGCGCGTATGGGAATTCGCAGCCGTTCCGCATCAAGATCCTCAACACCATCAACGAGAACCACGATTATTTCTACATCAAGCAGGCCGATGCCAGCCGGATCTATGGGCTGGAGCTCGAGCACATGCTTTCACCCAACCGCATCAACTTCTATTTCGACAAGGATACGATCGTGGAGGAACACATCATCGGTGTTCCGGGCGATGTCTTCATCCGCGAACCGGTGAAACATGGTGGCGAATTGAACAAGGTGCGCCTGAGCAAGGAATTCGTGAAGTTCAACGAACGTTGCTTCGTGCGCCTGCTGGGCGATATGCGCGCGTACAATTTCGTGGTGGATGTGATCCATGATCTGGACCAGGTGCAATACCGGATCCGTTCGATCGATTTCGATCAGCAGAGCCACGAAGGCCGTGCGCGCATTTACATGCCGCAGTTCTACAAGGAGAATCTGCCATACGTGCAGCTCGCGCAACAGGTGATCTCACGCGAAACAGCGGAACAATACCGCAACGAGGAACGTGCCCTTTTGAGAAAACGCTACAAGCATGCCGAGGAACAATTGAACGAATTGCTCGGCACCATGATCGCGGACCGGCTCTCACCGAAGGAACATGTGGAGCAATTGGCGGAGGAACTCCAGAAGATCCACGGGGAGGCGATCTTCAATGGCACGCGTGACATGGGCACCATTTTGAGGATACATCTGGAACGGATCCTTGAGCCGTGATCGGAGCGGATCACAAAAGAAGTGTAACCCCGCATCATCGCCTCCGTATGAACGGTGCGAAAGGAGGAAGAGACCTTTCGAACCAGACATATGACCACCAAGCTGATAAAAGCGGCCATCCTTACCACCGCGATCTGCTGCTCGCTGCACGGTTCCAGCCAGACGATCATGTACCAATGGATGAATATGGGTTGCGAGAACACCATGTCGTGCGACAATAGTTGCACCGCATGCAATCTACCCGAGAACGAGAGTTCCATCTTCTTCGGAACCAACATGATCTGGGTGAACACTTCAGTGTGCCCCTATCCAACGGCTGTGAACGACCTCTCGGTCTTCTCCATGGATTGGCCAACCTTCCCTGAAGAGAACACCTATGGTCTTCTCTCGGGGATCGCCTCTGTTCCGATGAGCGTCGACAGCATCATCCTGCGCCATGCTCGCACATCCTACGGCCCCGAAAGGCTGAAGGTATCGTACACCTCGGATCCCGCCCAACCGTTCACCGAGGTTTCCGATACTTACGTGGATTGGAATTTCCAGACCACGGTGATCACCGATCTGGGTTGCCTGGAGATCCCTTCCGGCGCGCCATATGCCTTCTTTCAATTGAAAGTACAGGCCTATGAAGCTTCCGGTGAAGGAGCTTGGGTATTGGACGAGATCAAGATCGTGGGAACCCCCTGCGCCGATCTCATCACCGGCATCCCTGTACGGGAATTCGAGCAAGACACGCAGGATAAGCCTTACATCGATGTGCTCGGCAGGGCGGTTGGATCGAATGCCGCCCCTGGCGTGTACATGGGCAAGCGCAAAGTGGTCACCATCTTCTGATCTAGCGGCCCGCCCGCGGATGGAACTGCATGATATTGCTGCGCAGGTATTCGCGATCAAGATGCGTATAGATCTCGGTGGTGGTGATGCTCGCATGGCCGAGCATTTCCTGTACTGCACGCAGATCGGCGCCACCTTCCACCAGATGCGTTGCGAATGAATGCCTGAATGTATGCGGGCTGATCGTTTTCCGGATGCCTGCCCGCTGCGCCAGTTGCTTCACGATGGTGAAGACGGCCATGCGCGACAAGGTACCGCCACGCCGGTTAAGGAATACGACATCCTCCGCGGAATTCTTCACTGGTAGATGCACGCGTTCGTGACGCTCATACAGCCCGATCGCGTTCAATGCATCAGGCCCGATCGGTACGAGCCGCTCCTTGTCACCCTTTCCGATCACACGGATGAAACCTTCGCCCGAATGGATGCACGAACGTCGCAGGCCGCATAGTTCGCTCACACGCAGGCCGCATCCATAAAGCGTTTCAATGATCGCCTTGTCGCGATGGGCCAGCGGCCGGCTCATATCGAACACCTTCACCATCGCATCGATCTCCTGCACGCTGAGGAAGACCGGAAGTTTCCTGCCGAGCCGCGGACTTTCGATCAATTCGGTTGGATCTTCCCTGATCGATCTTTCGCGCAACATATTGCGATGGAATACGCGGATCGCACTGAGCAACCTTGCCTGGCTCGAAGCTGCCAGCCCGTTCTTCGCCACCCATGTGATGAATTCACGAAGATCTTCGGATGAGATCCGATCAGGCGCAAGGGCTGGAACCTGTTGAACGGCGAAATCGCGCAACTTTCCCACGTCGCGCAGGTACGCTTCCACCGTGCGATCGCTCAGGGATCGTTCCAGCTTCAGGTGCATGCGCAGGTCTGCGAGCGCGCCTTTCCACTCCATGGCCAGCGAAGTTCCGATCGAGGCGGGGCCGGCAAAAGGGGAGAGGATCACAAGGTTGAACATCGTGATGTTGATCGCGAAATGCGAACTTCACCGGCGATGAGCAGCATACTCCTGATCAACGGCCCCAACCTCGATCTGTTGGGTACGCGTGAAACGAAGATCTATGGTGAGAGAACGTTGGATGCGATCATTGCCGATCTCCGATCGGCCTTCCCTTCGGTGGATCTTGAGGATCTGCGATCGAACAGTGAAGGCGCGATCATCGATGCGATCCATTCCGCCTCAGGCCGGCACATCGGCATGGTGATCAATGCCGGCGGCTACTCACACACATCCATCGCGATCCGCGATGCGATCGCTGCGGTCGCTGTTCCTGCGGTGGAAGTGCATTTGAGCAACCTGCTCGCGCGTGAGCCTTTCCGCCATGTTTCGTTGATCGGTGCGGTGTGCGCAGGATCCATCATGGGGTTCGGCGAAGCGGGATATTCACTCGCGATCCGCTATTTGATCGATCGCGCGAGATGAACGCCTTCCGATCCAGCTGCCGGAAATACTTCCAGCCAAGAATGAACCGATCGAAGGCGATGCTTCGCCGGTACATCCCGGTAAGGTCCACCGATCGTTCCTGAGCCCGCAATGCGCGCCGCTGGCGGATCACCGATCCCAGGCAGAGAAAGAAAGCCCAATGCGCGCGGAAAACCTGCCATGAATGGGCCGCGTGACCTTCGAGAAGGAATTTCAATGCTGCGAACCCATCAAGCACCAGGCGGCGCAACAGATCGATGGCCCACCAGCGGTGGCGAAGATTCTTGGTGAGAACGATAAGGCTGTTCCGGAAATTCAGGAATGTCTTACGCGGACTGCCGTACCCGAGCGCACCGCCGCCTACATGATAGACCACCGCGCCGCTGGTATAACCGATCCGCCAGCCCATGCGCCGCAGCCGCCAGCATAGGTCGATCTCTTCCATGTGCGCGAACAACCGGTCATCGAAACCGCCCGCCGCATGGAACGCATCAGCCCTGATGATCATGCATGCCCCGGTCGCCCAGAACACTTCAGCATCATCATCGTACTGGCCCTCGTCCGTTTCCGTGACCTCGAAGATCCGGCCACGACAGAAAGGATAGCCATTGCGATCGATGAAGCCGCCGGCCGCACCGGCATGCTCGAAGCGATCACGATCGCCATGGCTCCTGATCTTCGGCTGGCATGCGGCGAGGCTTTCATCCGCATCCAGCCGTGCGACCAACGTGTCGGCCCAACCCGGTGTCACCTCCACGTCGCTGTTCAACAGGATGAACCGATCGGCCTTGATCCGGCGAAGTGCTTCATTGTAACCACCGGCGAATCCTCGATTGCGTTCCATGCGCACCTGCACGATGTGCGGATGGGATCGCTCCAGCCATTCCACGGAATCATCGGTGCTGGCATTGTCCGCCACCACGATCTGCGCATCGCCACTGTGCCGGATCACCGATGGCAGGAAACGTTCCAGCCAATGCCGGCCGTTCCAGTTCAAGATCACGATGGCGGTGCGCATCCTTTCAGGAAACGCAAAAATGCGGAAAGCCGGTCAACGGGGATCGTTGTAGAACTCACGCACCCGATCGCTTTCGATCGTGTTCGGGTCGTTGGTGTTCTGGATGTTCGCCGGCGTGGAGCGCGAATGCAGGATCTGGTTCCAATGCGGGTTCTTGATCTCGCCGGGCACCTCGCTGTGCAACAACTGCATGCAATAGTTCGCCAGATCGGGTTGGTAGAAGATGAAACGCTTGTTGGTGTAACGACCTGCGCGGTAGTAATGCCAGATGGAATAAGGCAGGCTGCCCATCTCATTCAAGCGATCCATCATGGTATTGGGCGCTCCGTACTTGAGGTAGACATAGCCGCGATCGGTCTCGTAGCCTTTCATGATGCGGCAACTGAACAATTTGTTCACTTTGATCACCTGTTCCTCATAGTCCTTCCACGCCTTTTCCGGATCTGCGCTGCGGTTCGCCCAGAACGAATAGAAGAACCGTTTCATGTGGTCCAGATCGCGATCCCCCAGGCGGTCGTCGATCATCTTGCGTTCCAGCGGATCGGCGATCGGGCGAAGGCTGTTGATGTGTTCGGCGAGCGTATCGGCATTGGTGAAGTTGTCGGCAAAGGTGTTCGCCAGATCCACCTGCTCGAGCGCCCGCAGATCGTAAGCGTTCTGGAGCGGATTGTTCCGCTGGAAGAAGAATTCCTTGCGCCCATGCTGCTCACCTTTCTTGTCCCGTATTTCGATCACCAACAGGTAATTCCCCGATCCGAGGTCACCTATGTCGAATTGCGCGATCACCGGCTCCACCGGCCTTGCCTTCACGCGTGAGTTCTTTTTGTAGGATCGATGTACTGAACGGCTCTCGAAATTCTCGATCTGGTAGGAGAGAAGGTAAAGGCTGTCAGCGCCGAAGACCTTGTCGGTGTTGTACACTTCCGCATAGAAATTCAGTTGCTTGATCTCTTTCGGGAGATAATCGCTGATCAATGGCACCACCTGGTAACCATACTTGGCCATCCCGCCTTCCTCTGCAGGTTCGATCCGTTCGGCCAGCAGGATCTCCGAGATCTGCACGCCCTGCCCCAGCGAACCCACGGCCAGCGGAGCATTGTAGCGTGTTACGGTGGTATCGGTACTGTTCAGGTCACGTGCTTCAATGGAAAGATCATAGTTCCCAGGGGCCAGGTCGAAGTTCTCCTGGTGAAGCAGATCGTTCTGCAAACTGTCCAGATCCTCGATGCCCTGCACTTCCACTTTGGAGAAGGCCTTCACCACGCCATCCTGTTCAATGATCGTGAGCGCTTCGATCCGCGATTGGTGGAAACCGCGTTCGTTCACCTGGTTCATCATGGTGCCCGCGATGAAGGCCATGTACACTTCGACCCGTGGATCAGCCCCCGGCCGCTGATACACCTTGGTCTCGACCACCACATCCACGGCGGCGGTGGAATGAAGGGCCATGATCGAAAAAAGCAGGGTACCGATCGCGGTGGTGAGGAACTTCATGCTCTCAAAGTTACCATTGTGGTACGGAACCGATCCACCGTTACCTGTGCGATCCGCACCGCGGGAAAAAAGGAAGGGGCCGCCACCGGATCGGCGCGGCCCGCTTTTGCGGAGAGGGAGGGATTCGAACCCCCGGTACCCTTGCGGGCACATCTGTTTTCGAGACAGACCCGATCGACCACTCTGGCACCTCTCCAAAAGTGGGCCGCAAAGATAGCCGCCAGAAGTGATCGGTGGCACTTGGCGCCGATCGCTCCGAACCCCTAATTTTCGAGAATGCGAAGCCAGCTTCTATTCCCAGCCCTAGCGTTCTGTCCGTTCCTTTTCGCGCAGCCGTTCGCGATCGGAACGATGGAAGAGGAATTCTACGATCCGGGCCGCGACCGGCAGATCGGCGCGGTGATCCATTTTCCAGCGTCATCGGCAGGAAGTTCAGAATTCGCTGAAGGTGCTTTTCCCGTGCTCGTTTTCGGGCATGGTTTCCTGATGGGTGTGGATGCGTACGGGAACTTTCGCGATCGATTTGTTCCCGACGGCTATATCCTCGTTCTCCCGACGACCGAAGGTGGTTTTCCCGATCACCAGGCGTTCGGCGAAGATCTGGCCTTTCTCGCAGGCGCACTTCAAGCCGCAGGTTCCGATGCAGCTTCGATCTTCAACGGACACGTGGCGCCGGCGACCGCGCTCATGGGACACAGCATGGGCGGTGGTGCCAGCATGCTGGCCGGTGCGCTCGACCCGCCGGTGCAGACCATCGTGAACTTCGCTGCTGCGGAGACCGATCCCAGCGCGATCGCCGCAGCCGGCCAGATCACCCTGCCCACCTTGATGTTCGCCGCATCGGAGGATTGCGTAACGCCGATCGGAGCGCACCAGCAGCCGATGTACAATGCGCTTTCATCAAGCTGCAAAGCGCTCGTGAACATCAACGGTGGCGGTCATTGTTATTTCGCGAACAGCAACCTCACGTGTGAACTCGGGGAATTCACATGCTTTCCAGACCTTTCGATCGACCGTGCTGCGCAGCACGATGTGCTGTTCGACTTCATCGATCCATGGTTGAAGGCTTTCCTGCTGAACGACGAAGCTGCCTACAGCACTTTTCTGGACAGTGCTTCCACGAGCGATCGGGCCGTTATCCTGCAGGATTGCATCTCGACCTCGGTTGATCTGGAAGAAAGGCAGGAGTTGAATGTTCACCCTGTGCCTGCCGACAAGGAATTGCACATCGTCGGGATCGGTGCCCGGGTCGATGAGATCATGCTTGTCGATCCATTCGGGCGGATCGTGCACGGCGATTCTCCCGTGGAAGGAAAACTCGATGTCAGCGCTCTTCCCAATGGCAGTTACCACATGCTGATCCGGAGTGAAGGCCGGAGGTATTCGAAGCGGATCATCATACTTCATTAAGATCCGGCATACGATCCGCTACGTTCCCGATCACATGAGAACCCTGCTCACGATCCTTCTGTTCACCGCGATCCAATTGGTGCAGGCACAGGAGCGTGAACTGCTCAAGATCGAACGATCGCTGATCAAGTTCGAGAGCAAGGCGCCGCTGGAAACGATCGCCGCCACGAACACCGAGGCGACGGGAATACTCGATCCAAATGCACGCACCTTCGCGGTGCAGATCCCGATGGATCGTTTCAATGGGTTCAATTCGCCGCTGCAACGCGAGCATTTCAACGAGAATTACATGCTTTCGCGCAAGTGGCCGAAGTCCATTTTCAAAGGCCGCATCATTGAAGAGATCGATCTGCATTCCCCCGGTGAATATGCCGTTCGCGCAAAAGGCGATCTCACGCTGAAAGGGATCACCCGCGAGCGGATCATTCCATGCAAGGTGGTGGTAAGTGAAGAAGGCATCCGCGTGGATTCCGAGTTCGAGATCATACTCGATGAACACGAGATCCGGGTTCCGCGTGTGGTGCAGCAGAAGATCTCATCCGTGGTGCAGGTGGAATTCAACGCCGTGTTCAAAGCTTCCGCTTCGGCGCAATGAGGTATTTGTCCGTCTGCATCGTGTGTTTGTTGATGCAGTCCGCATTGCGAGCGCAATTCCCGCATACGCGTACGATCGAGATCCGATCCGGCCAGGAAAGGCCTTCGATCAAGCGGTTCGCACAGGATCAGGATGGATCGCTCTGGCTTGGAACAGAGATCGGGCTGCTCCGCACCGATGGCGAACGCGTGGAGACCAGGCTGCGCCTGGAAGGCGTCACCATCACCGCGATGAGCACCGCAGGCGATGAGTTGTTGATTGCCATGGATGATGGTACGATCCTTCGCTGTGGCATCGATCGGTGCGATACCATCTTTACAGATGATGTCCTGGTGGAGCGTCAGGTGAACGATCTGCTCATCGACAGTTCCGGTGTGCTCTGGATCGCAACGCATGGCGGAGGGATCATCCGGTTCGACCGGAATTCTGGAAGAACGGATCAGGTGAGCGGTTTGCGCGACGAGCATGTGAACGGTTTGGGCCTGCTCCCGGATGGCACCGTGGTGGCCGCGACCGATCAGGGACTTTCGCTCTGCGATGGCGCACAGGTCACAAGGACGCTGGGTGAACAGGATGGCGCGCCGGACAACCTGATCCTCTGCGTTACCACGACCTCCAATGGCACGATCTGGGCCGGTACCGATCGCAGTGGTGCCTTCAGTTGGGATCCACGTTCCGGGAATATTTCCATACCCGACACTGCATGGCAACACGGGAAGATCACCGCGATCTCCGTGATCGATGATGTGGTGTGGCTCGGCACGCGCAACGGCGCCGTGATCGTTCATGAGCGTGAACAGCGAAGCACGTATGAGCGGATCCCGGAGACCGGGCGTGACATGATCCACGACATGTTGATCGATCGGTACGGAGCCGTGTGGTGGTGCAATGGAACGGACCGGCTTTACCGCAGCGATGCCGCGATCCTTTTCGTGGATGACCATGAGGGCGTGGATATGCGGAACGCCGGAGCGTTGTGCGCCGACGGGGAGGGCAGGATCTGGTTCGCCACGTCCGAAGGACTTTTCCATCACCCGGTGGGTTTCGCAGGTCACCAGCAACTCACACGCGTCCCGGTGCGGATCGATCAGCGAACACCCATCGTTTCACTGGAAGCCGCTGAAGATGGATCGATATGGGCAGGCACCTTCGGCGGAGGCGCGATAAGGGTCGATCCCGGTGATGCGATCGCATATTTCAATAGCACCAATTCAGCCTTGAGCGACAATGTGCTTTCGGTGAAGGCAAGCGGCGGATCGGTCTGGTTCGCAACGCTTGAAGGTCTATGCCGGTACGATGACAGTGGTTTCACCCGATTCGCACTGCCGTCGCCCGGGTTCGTGTTCGATGTGCTTCCACT
Source organism: Bacteroidota bacterium (assembly GCA_023418095.1). Lineage (GTDB taxonomy): Bacteria > Bacteroidota > Bacteroidia > Flavobacteriales_F > PHOS-HE28 > PHOS-HE28. Next base: position 13,783 of record JAEZDL010000018.1, on the reverse strand, counting down.
GGATGATGGATCCACACTCGCAGCCACCGACGGCAACGGTGTTCTGCAATTACTCCCCGATGGAAGTTGGAGATCACTGCTGGGCGGGGAAGGCAGATTCTATTCACTGGTGGATGCGGGGCGGAATGGTGCATGGGCGGCCGGGCCGGGCACGGGTTTCTGCAAGGTCACCAGCGATCGGGAATGCCACCACGCAGCAATGCGGCCGTTCGATTCCGATCTGTTCGCATTGGCCCAGCTCGATCGGCATTTGATCGCATTCGGCAGCAGCGCCACGCTCGTACATGATCTGCGATCGGGCCAGGCCACCGATGCCACGGCACGCCTCGGGTTGGAGAACATCCAGGTCGAATTGAACGCGGTGGACAAGGACATGGATGGTTCACTGTGGCTTGCGACCGATCGCGGGCTTTTGCGCATGCGACCGAAGGAATGGCATTTCAGCGATCGGATCACAACATCGATCAGTGCTTTCCGTTCAGGTGGCGTCCTGCTCGATCGCAACAAGGAGATCGCACTGCCGTATGATCACGATCGTCTTTCGGTCGAATTCACTGCGATACATTGGGTGGATCCCGGTGCGGTGCGGTTCCAATACCGTCTGCTCCCGAACGATCAACGCGGCCAGGTGACGCGCGACCGGCAGATCTACTTCTCAGCACTTCCGCCCGGCGAATACGAACTGCAGATCAGGTCATTCATCGGTGACGTACCGTCCGATGAGGAATGGACATCGATCCAATTCAAGGTGACCGCGCCGCTCTGGCAACGGCCCTGGGTGATCGCTCTATCCGCGGCGCTGCTGCTTTCGATCGTGGTGCTGGTGATGCGCGCACGCGATCGGAGGTTACGTGAGCGCGAGCGGATGGAGCAGGAGAAAGTGCGCTTCCAGCTCGAAGCCTTGCGCAGCCAGGTCGATCCGCATTTCCTCTTCAACAGCTTCAACACATTGATGGAACTGATCGAGACGGAACCTTCGCGCGCCGTGCAGCATGTGGACAAGCTGAGCCTTTTCTTCAGGAACATCCTCCTGGTACGCGACAAGGAACTGATCACGCTCGATGAGGAATTGCGATTGCTCGAGAACTATTTCGCACTGGAGCAGCACCGCTTCGGAAAGGCGATCGAATTGGACGTGCAGGTGGATCGCCGCGATCGCGAAATGTTCATCGTACCCCTCGCGCTACAATTGCTCGTGGAGAATTCATTGAAGCACAACGTGGCCACACAGCAGGAACCGTTGCGGATCGATGTGCGTTCCGTGGCCGGCCAAGTGATCGTCAGCAATCCGATCCATGCGCGCATCACCGCCCCGCGTTCCACGGGATTCGGGCTTGAAAGCATCCGGAAACGTTATGCCGCATTCACCCATCGGGAGATCACCGTCAACCGGGAGAATGATCGGTTCACCGTACACATACCTTTGATCGAAGCTGATGAGAGTATTGCTGATCGAAGATGAATCCGCTGCGGTAACGCGCATGCGCAAATTGCTCGTGGAGATCGATCCATCGATCGAAGTGATCGCCGACGTGCCAACGATCGCAGGTGCGGTGCATTGGTTCAGGGAGAACGAAATGCCCGATGTGGCGTTCTTCGATGTGCAACTGGCCGATGGGGAAAGCTTCGAGATATTCAAGCAGGTGGAAGTGGAATGCCCGGTGATCTTCACCACGGCGTATGATGAATTCGCATTGAAGGCCTTTCGTGTGAACGCACTGGACTATCTGTTGAAGCCGATCAAGAAGGATGAACTCGCATCAGCCGTTGAAAGACTGAAAAGATCGGCGGTGGTGCGCGATCACGCATCACTTACGGAAAGGCCGGGACCTGTACGCACAGCCGCACCGATCAAACGTTTCCTGATCCGGTACGGCGATCATTTCAAGCTGGTTGAACCCGAGCAGATCGCCTACATCCATTCCCTGCAGAAGAACACTTTCCTGCGAACGCTCGAAGGCCGTGACCTCCCGCTGGAGGAAAGCCTCGACCGGCTGGAACTGCAGCTCGATCCGGAGAAGTTCTTCCGCCTGAACCGTCAGTTGCTCGTGCATCTGCACAGCATCAAGGAATTGCTGGCCTACAGCAAGAGCCGCGTGAAAGTGTTGCTCTCGCCGCCGTATGATGACGATGCGATCGTGAGCAGTGAACGTTCGGCCGATTTCAAGCGCTGGCTCGCAGGGCGGTGATCAACGGCGCCGATCCATCTCATCGCCTGATATTCCCGTTTCGTTACGATCGGTGCCGATCTGCGTTCACTGCCGGTCGAATTTTGTTCGCGAAGAACGCAACGCCATGGATGCATTGATGAAAGTGGACCTGCGCGATCGACGCCAACTGCTGGCAGCGAACACCGATCTTTTGCCCGGCATGATCATGCGCTTGAACCGCATGCCGCGTTACCACAATACGCTCGACGCGATCGCGCTCACCAGCCGGCTCATGGAATTGAAGGATCGCATGGGGAGCATTCCCCCTTCATCAACGAAAAATACCGTTCCATCATAATTCCCCATCGGCCGCACTCTTCCGAGATCACCTTTGCCCCCTGAAATCTCCAGCCCAGATGAAGAACATCGCCATCACCTCTCTTCTGTTGATCGGTATGAACAGTTACGGCCAGTGGACCACGCTGCAGAGCGGAACATTGAACGAACTCGGTGCCGTGCTTGTTGATGATGCACAGACCTATTGGGTGGGCGGCGAGTTCGGTACGCTGTTGAAGACCACCGATGGCGGCGGGAGCTGGAGCACCCAAACGCTGGCGCAAGCCGGTGACATCGAGGCGATCGTACGCTTGAACGGTGATACATTGCTGTTCGCGGCGGATGACGGGCAGATCGGCCGATCGGTGGATAATGGTGCGAACTGGACCCTGATCGCGACGGGTGCGCCGAACGTACTCTACGATATCACTTTCAACGGGAACGATGTGTGGGCTTCCGGGCGCGATGGCGGCCTGGTATACAGTGCCGATGGCGGCGAGACCTGGACATTGCAGAATTCCGGATCCACGGAACGATTGCACGGGATCCACGCGATCGATGCGCTGAACGTGATCGTGGTGGGCCGCGGCGGAACTTACCTGCGCACCACCGATGGCGGGGATTCCTGGACGGAGACATCGCTGGCTGGAGGTGAGGATCTTGTGGATGTGATCTTTCTCACTGATGCCGCGCAGACCGGTTTGATCGCAGGTCCACCGGCCGAGATCCTTCGTTCCAACGATCTTGGAATGAACTGGAATACGATCGAATATGGCAGTGCACTCGAAGTCGGGGCCTTCGCCTCGGAAGATCCCTCACTCGTTTATGCCATAGGCGACAACGGGTTGATCCTCCGATCGCTCGATCAAGGTTCCACATGGGAGGAAATGGATTCCGAAGCGTTCTCGGAACTGGGTGGGCTTGACGTGAAGGATGGCGTTGCAGTGGCCGCCGGTGCGAACGGAACGATCATCAAGTACGATCCAGCGGGCGGGCCACAGGCGATCGATGTGATGAGCACCAATGCCGATCTGAGGATCTATCCGAACCCGAGCAAAGGACCGGTGAACATCGAGCTTTCCGATCTGGAGATCACCCGGGAAGGATCCACACTCGAAGTGAGGTTGATGGATGGCCGCCTCGTGGATCGCACGATGTGGCCGGTAGGCAAGAAAAAGGCCTTCATTGAACAGCTCGCGCCCGGCAATTATGTGGTGCGGCTTGTTCATGCTGATGGCACTTCGATCCAGCGCAGCCTGGTGGTGCTCGGGAATTGATCTGGTCCGATACTTGGTCCATGAGAGGCTCATGGATGCTACACCTAACGATATCACGATCGATGTATTGAAGACCATGGATCCGCGCGATCGTGATCTTCTACTTTCCGTGGATCCTTCGGAACAACTGGGATTGATCATCAAGTTCAACCAGGATCCGCGTTATCATAATTCCTTGGACGCCATTGCATTGATGGCGAATTTGCGCGAGGTTTCCCTCACTACCGGCACCGCCATGCGTGCCCATGCATGAGTTGCCCCTTACAGGCAGTTCCCATTCCATCCCTCTCTTTTCCCGCTTCGTCAGGTCCGGCTTTTTAAGCCCACCACGTCCCGGTAGTTTTGCTTCGTGGAACAACGGTCACACATAGCGCAAGTGCTCCCCGATCGTACAAGACGCCCATCAATGGAAGCAAGATCTGTCCTTCCCCTGTTAAGCGCAGCTCTGCTGGTGCTTTCGATCGGCCTTTTCACAGGTTGCAAGCATGAACCACCCGTATTGCCTGATGACCCGTTCGTGGACGGCAGCAATGGAAATGGAAATGGGAATGGGAATGGGAATGGCAACGGAAATGGGGAGGAAGTTACCTGCGATAGCACGGTGATCTATTTCCAGCAGCAGGTGTTGCCGATCCTTACTTCGAACTGTGCCGTGCCCGGTTGCCATAATGTTGGCACCGATGATAATGACGACATCCAGATCACCAGTTACGGATCGTTGATGAACAGCGATATCGTTCAGGATGGCGACTTCTGGGAAGTGATCAATGAGAACGATCCGGACGATCGCATGCCGCCGCCGCCGCAGAACCCGCTCACTCAAGCACAGATCGCGATCATCGGACAATGGTTGAACGAAGGTGCCCAGAACACGAGTTGTGTGGCCACCGGTTGCGATACGTTGAACGTGACCTATTCAGGCACCATCGTCCCGATCATTCAGCAGCACTGCCAGGGTTGCCACAGCGGTGGATCACCTCAGGGCGGATTGAACTTCACGTCGCACTCCGTGTTGCAGACCGTTGCACTGGATGGCCGCCTTGCCGGTTCGATCCAGCATCTGCCGGGTGCGATCGCCATGCCGCCCAGCGGTCCACAACTTTCAGACTGCAAGATCCAGCAATTCCTCGCATGGATCGATGCCGGTGCACCGAACAACTAGGCGATGAGATCCCATCTTAACATAGCGCTGTTGTTGCCAGGTATGTTGCTGCTCGCAGGCTGCTACTACGACAACGAGGAGGAGCTTTATCCGAGCAACTTCTGCGATGTTACGGCGGTGACGTTCTCCGGAACGATCAAGCCGTTGATACAGACACGTTGCGCGATCCCGGGCTGTCACGTGAACGGTGGCCAATCTCCGAACCTCACGGTCGACGCCAACATTCTGGGGATCGCGCAGAACGGCGATCTGCATGCACGGGTGATCCAAAGAGCTTCACCGGCCATGCCACCCACCGGACCGTTACCGAGCTGCGAGATGCAACAGATCCAGGCCTGGCTCGATCAGGGATCACCGAACAATTGAGAACGATGAGAACAGGGACCATCATAGCCATTGCTGCCGCGGTTGCGGTGATCGGCGGAGCCATCGGGCTCTCAGAATACAATCGTGCGCCTGCAGGAGCGGCTTCGGCCACACCGGTGCATTCGATCTCCGCAGAGCATCTGCTCCAGAAATTCCAGGATGATGAAAGCGCCGCCAACGCCACGTTCGTGGGCACCACCGAGCAGGTGATCGAAGTGAGCGGATCCATCCGCGAGATCGGCCAGGGCGATGGCGAACTGCGCAATGTGATCCTGGAGACCGGCGATCCGCTGGCCGGCGTGGTCTGTGAATTCAAGGCCGCCGATCTGCCCGCGGAATGGAAGGCCGGCGATCACGTGAAAGTGAAAGGATTCTGCAAAGGAATGCTGATGGATGTGCTGCTGCAGCGATGCGTGGCCTCCAACGAACGATAAAACCAACAAGACGATGAAGACCCCGAAGAACCTCATTCTCGCCCTGGCGTTCATGCCACTGGCGGCGGTAGCGCAGGAGCGCTACGGAACCCGTAACGGGAACATCTCCTTCTTCTCTGAAACACCGGTGGAGAACATCGAGGCGCACAACAAGAAGGTCTCGAGCGTGTGGGACGCATCAACCGGTGCGATCCAGTTCGCTGCGCTGATCAAAGCCTTTGAATTCGAGAAGGCGCTCATGCAGGAGCACTTCAACGAGAATTACATGGAGAGCAACACCCATCCCAAGGCCGAATTCAAGGGAAAGGTCGAAGGGATCACCGCCGATCAATTGAAGACCCCGGGAAGTTATGATGTCACCGTGGCCGGCGACCTCACCATACATGGCGTCACGAAACAGGTTTCGCATCCCGGCAAGATCACGGTGAACCCCGATGGCACCGTGGAGGCCACGAGCGAATTCATCGTGAAGCCCGAGGATCACGACATCACCATTCCCGGTGTGGTGCGAAAGAACATCGCAGAGGAGATCACCGTGAAGGTGGATATGGATTACGAAAAGATGTAGGAACGATCGTTACCACCGGAACGGTCACGGGCGCCAGTTGTTTTCGGAACCAGCGAACGCTTATGAAAACGATGTGAAGCCGGTGGAGGTGCAAAGTGTCCGCGGGGCCTGATGGTTCCGCGGGCAGCACCGGATCGGTACAACTACAAGGTACTTTAGTTGGATAGATGGACCACATTTACAAGCCGATCTTCTTCGCATTACTGATCGCACTGGCCTCTTCCGCCAGCGCACAGGACGATCTGCTGGAACTTCTCGGCGAAGAGGAAGCTGAGCCGGTGTACACCAGCGCGAGCTTCAAGACCACGCGTGTGATCAACGGGCATAGCCTGGAGAATACCGCGCATGGCGTTCTGGACTTCCGGATCAACCATCGCTTCGGCATGTTGAACTCCGGTGCGAACGAACTTTTCGGCCTTGATGATGCCTTTATTCGGCTGGGCCTCGATTACGGCATCACCCAAAAACTGCAGATCGGCGTTGGCCGTAGCAGCTTTGACAAGAATATCGATGGGTTCATCAAATACAAGTTCCTGCGCCAGTGCGATTCAGGATGCGAAATGCCCTTGACCCTGGCCGTGGTGGCTTCGTCCAACCTCAATACGGCTCCATCCACCGCACTTCCGTGGTACGATCCCACGCGAACGGATTATTTCTCTCACCGAATGGGATATTCTTTCCAATTGATCGTCGGTAGAAAGTTCAGCGAGAATTTCACAGTACAGCTGAACCCCGGTGTTGTGCATCGAAACCTGGTCCCCACGTTGGCCGATCCGAACGATGTGATCCATATCAGTGGTGCTGCCCGCATGAAAATCACCAAACGCGTAGCGGTGAACGGAGAGTACTTCTTCGTACTGCCCGATCAGCTCCCCGATCAGTATTTCAATTCATTGTCGCTCGGGTTCGATATCGAGACAGGTGGCCACGTCTTCCAGCTCCACTTCACCAATTCAACCGCCATGTTCGAGCGCGGTTTCATTACGGAGACCAACGGCGATTGGGGGAACGGCGACATCCATTTCGTCTTCAATATCTCGCGCGTGTTCACCCTGCACGATCCAAAGAAGGCGAAGAAAGTGGAGTGATCTAACCGGTCGGACCTTCGTTCCGCGAACGCTTCACCTGGATGTATTCCGCCAGATTCTCGGGTTCCAGGATCCCAACGAGCCGATCCTCTTCGATCACCGGAAGGATCGGATGGGAACCGAGCATCATGCTCTGGTAGGTCGAACCTGCCGGATCATCAGGCCGCACCGCCGGCGGGATCCCCAGCTCGAGGTCGCCAAGCATGGCCGCTGAGCGCCCTTCGGAGATCGCCTTCACCAGATCATCCCGCTGAAGCACGCCTTTGTACCGATCGTTCTCCATCACCACCAACACCTTGTCGCCGCCGGCGAGCAGATCATCGATAGCCTGCTGCACCGTAGCATGCGCGGGTAGCTGCCAGAAACGCGTGCGCATCACCTGGTGTACGCGAATGCCCCGCAGATAGGTCTGCTGGCGCACATTGCGGGCTTCGGCGCCGGCAGCGAAGAAGATGAACACTCCGATGAGCGCCAGGAACGGCTGGCTGTCGAAAAAGCCATATGCCACGAAACCGATCGCGAGTACACGGCCAAGTCCGGCCGCTATGGCCGTCGCTTTCTCCCTTGGGAGCCGCATGCTGAGCAACGATCGGAAGATGCGGCCACCATCCATGGGGAAGGCCGGGATCAGGTTGAAAAGGAACAGCAGCAGGTTCGATCCCACGATGAAGCTCAGCACCTGCGTCCAGGTGGAGGCACTCAGCATGGCATCGGAGAAGAACAATGAAACACCCATGATCGCAAGCAGGAGGAACCCGATACCAGCGATCACCAGGTTTACCAACGGGCCTGCCGCGGTGATGAGGAATTCCTGTTTGGGATCCTCGGGCATGCGCTCCAGGCTTGCCACACCCCCGATCGGAAGCAGGGTGATGTCGCGCGTATTGATGCCGAACCGTTGCGCGGTGAGCGCGTGGCCGAACTCATGCAGCACCACGCAAACGAAAACGATCATCACCAGCCCGATGTGTGCGAGGATCATTCGAAGGTCGTTGCCTTCAACGTAGCCGCCGTATGCGATCCACGCCGGAAGGATCAGGAATGTCCAATGCACGAAAACGCGGATGCCCCGGAAGCGGAAGATCGGGAGCCCGCCCTTCATGGTAGGCGCAGCGGCCATTACAAGGGCAGTTGCTGCAGCACGAGCATGGGAATGTGCGTGTGCATGGATAGGCGGGTGGCGATGCTCCGGTGGAACAACTGATCGAAAATTCCACGATGCCGGTGGATGACCACCACCAGATCGGCATCGCTCTGATCGGAAAGATCGTGCAGGGCCGTTACCACGTTCTCACTGGTGATGTAATGGTGGGAGTGGGGGATCGCGCCGAGCAGATCATCGTAAACGGAGGATGACGATCCGGTATCGAAAGCGGGATCCTCGGTGATCACACGCACGATCATCACTTCGGCCTGGCTCCAACGCGCGATATCGAGAAGCACTTTGATCGTACGGCGATCCACAGGGCCGCCATCATCGGCGAGAACGATCCGGCGCGGTGCGCGGTAGCGCGAATTCTCGGGTATCGCAAGCACGGGCACATCGGAGCTTTTGATCACATCGGCGGTGTTGCTGCCGATCAGCACCTTTTCCAGACCGGTGGCACCCTGGGTGCCCATCACCACCAGCTCGGGCATTTCATCTGTTCCCGAGTAGCGCCTGATCACGTTGGAGAGGTCGCCATGTTCGCAAGCCGTGCGCAATTCGACCTTCATGCCCGGCAGTTCGCGCTTGAGCTTTTCGGCGAACACGTTCACTCCCTCCACCGATTCCTTCGCCAGCAGTTCATCGATATTCCACATGGTGTTGGCCGTGCCCCGCGGAAGCATGTACGTGTTCAACAGCGTGAACACGTTCCCTTCGGCGCCATAGAGCTGCACGGCGTAGATCGCCGCGTTGAGCGAATTCTGGCTGAAGTCCGTTGGGATCAGAACGTGTGGCATGCGGCGGTGCGATCAATGATGCCCACTACCGGCAGTGTCGCTTTTGGAACCATCGACCAGCGCATAACCTGCGAAGACCAGGATCACCATGGCCAGGAAGCTTATGAGGCCTTTGGTGTTGTTGGCCGATCCATCATCGTACACCACCTGATCGGTGTTGAGCATGGACCACCAGAACGGCAGTGAGAACGCAACAAGCCAGAGAGCGAGGCCAATGATCTTTCGGATGTTCATATCAGCGGAATGGTTCGCGGTAAAAGTAAGTCCCGATCGGGATCCGGTTCAACTTGTGGCCAATGAAAGCAGTCGGCGCTCGTCGCTCACCACGATCTCACGGCCATCCATTTCGATCAGGCCTTCCTCTTTCATATCGCTCAGGCTGCGGATGAGCGATTCGGTGGCCGTGCCCACGATCGTGGCCAGATCCTCGCGGCTTATGCGCACACCGAGCTTCTTTGCGCTGCCATCACCATAGCGATCCTTCAACCGGATCAATGCTTGCGCCACGCGCTGGCGTACCGATGAATATGCGAGATTGAGCAGCCGTTCCTCCTTTTCCTTCACTTCCTTGGAAAGCATTTTGATGAAACGGATGCTCACATCGCGATCGCGGTACATGAGTGCGAGCATCTCTTCGCGCGGGATGAGTGCAAGTTCACTATCCTCCAGCGTTTCGGCGCTTTCAGCGGTCCTTCCGCCTTCAAGCACGCTCATGTAACCGATGAAATCGCCTTCACCGTACAGCCCGGTGACAAGTTCCTTTCCATCGTTGTTCATCTTGAAGGTGCGCACTTTTCCCTTGTTGATGAAGAATACGGTGCGCAGCTCGTCCCCTTCGTGGAATATCGACTCCTTTTTGCCGATCGATCTGACCTTGCGATCCCTGGAGATCTCGGTGAGCGCACCGGTGGCGCGCGCATTCTCAAGCAGATCGTTCAACCCGTTCACATCGCGATCGAAACCTTTGCGGAAAAGATCGCTTCGTTTCAGGCGGCCTTCGATCGCGTTCAGCAGTTCGTTCTCCTCGAAGGGTTTCGTGAGGTAATCGTCCGCACCCAGTTCCATGCCCTTGCGCACATCGCCGCGCTCGGCCTTCGCCGTAAGGAAGATGAACGGAATATCGGCTGTCGATGGATCGCGGCCGAGCATGTGCAGCACGCCGTACCCATCGAGTTCCGGCATCATGATGTCGCACAGGATCAGGTCGGGCCGGCCTGTACGGGCCATTTCCACGCCGCGGCGGCCGTTCTCGGCGGTGATCACCTTGTAATTGGCGAGTTCCAGGATCTCGGCGGTGTTCTCCCGCACATCCTTGTCATCCTCGATCAGCAGGATCGTTCGTTTTGCCATAATGCTGTGGTAATTCGATCGTGAAGGTTGTGCCTTTTCCTGGATTACTGTTGAAACCGATGGTGCCGCCCATCAGATCAAGGTAGCGCCGTACGATGCTCAACCCCAAACCGGTCCCCTGTACGGTGAAGGCATTGCTGGCGCGGAAAAAACGTTGGAAGAGATGTTGTTGATCCTCGATCGGGATCCCGATCCCCTGGTCCTGCACACCGATGGTGAGCTTTCCCTCATCGATCCGCGTCTGCAACATGATCGGTTTGTTCTCGGGGCTGTATTTGATCGCGTTCACCAACAGGTTGCTGATCACATTGGTGAGCATGCCACGATCGTGGAACACCATGCGCTCCGATCCACTGTGATCGGAACCGATCTCCTGGCCCGGTTTCGCCAGTACGCGCAATTCCTCCAGCAGTTCGATGGAAAGATGTACGATATCCACCTCGGTGGGCACCACGTTCACAGAACCCTGTTCGAGCTTTTCGAGCGAAAGGAAATCGTTGAGCATCGAAGTGAGCTCGCGCACCTTGGTGCGTATGCGCAGCACGTGCTTCTCGATCTTGTCGTGTTGTGGGCCTTCATTGTATCGCGCGATCAGATCGGTGGAGCTCATGATCGTGCTCAACGGCGTGCGGAATTCGTGCGAGGCCATGCTCACGAAGCGTGATTTCAATGCGTTCAATTCCTTTTCCACCTCCAGGGCGTGGCGCACGTTCGCTTCTGCGGCGCGAAGTTCCTGGGTCCGGCGTTCCACGCGATCCTCCAATTCGGTGTTCGCCTTCTGCAATTCATCTTCCGCGAGCCGCCTGAGCGAGATGTCGGTAACGAGCCCCATCACGTACTGTTCGCCCTGGAGCTGGAAATAGTTCAGGCTCACTTCCACCGGGAAGGTGCTGCCGTCCTTCCGCTGGCCCATCAGATCGAGCCCAAGGCCCATGGGGCGTTGGGCGGGATCGGAGTGATATTGTTCACGCTGCACCACGTGCTTCTTTCTCAGTGGCAGGGGGATCAGCGTTTCGATCGGTTCACCGATCAATTGATCCTGCTCATAACCGAAAAGGCTGTTGAGCCGATCGTTGCGCAGGCAGATGCTCCCGTTGCGATCCACCACCACGAGCCCTTCCGCGGCCGCGGCGAAAAGCATGGAATAGACCTGGGAAAGTTGTTCAGGAGTGAACTGGGAGCGCATGCAACGGCCGAAAATACAGCTTCGCGCCCAGGAAGACGGTTCGGGTGGCTAGATCCGTTCCTCGTACACCTTCCACTTGAGCAACGGCCGTGCGTAGAGATTGAGGGTGGCCGAGCGCTCTGCGCCCGCATTGCTGTACCGGTGAATGCTGTTGCCTTCGCTAAGGTGCGTCACCGATCCCGGTTCCAATACCGTGGATCGGAAAAGCTCGATACCACCGTTATCCACCAGCCTGAAGCGCTCTTCGATCACCGATCCCATCACGGGTTTGATCCAAGCCTCTTCTGTGGCATAGTCATGTATGCTCGTACGCTGCCCGGGGCCGTAACAGATCAATAGCAGCTCGAATTCCGTGGTGCGCGCGATGCAATTGCGCGTGTACCGCCGGTCGTTCCACATGCAGTAGCCCGCCAGTTCGCTCAAGGGCAGATGCATCCGCTGTAGCACGCCGGAAAAGTCCTTGCGATGCGACGTGCGCAGTGTATCCACCAGGTCGTTCAGTGTGGAGATCACAAGTTGTGGTGCGGCGCTCATCGATCGGATCAAAGGGATCACGATGCAAAATTGGCCGGTCGGATCGGTCCGCGGAATGACGTTCGTCAGCTACGGCAGGATCAGTGGTGATCGCTGTGCCTGTTGAGGGGGGAAAAGTTTTATTCGCCAAAGTGCAGGATCTCGTCTTTCTGAACAGGCAGCCTGTATCCCTCGAGCAACTGGATCAGCCATTTCTTGAATTCGATGCTGATGCCGCCCTTGGTGCAGCAATGCCCGTTCCCGCCATCGCAGAGGCATTCGCCCTGGCGCTGCGCATGTAGCAGAAAGGTGGCGAAAAGGTTGTTCGTCCAGAGGCTGATCGATACTTCCTCGGCCATCGAACCTTCCTTGTAATACTGGAATTTCAGGTCATGAACAGGAGTCACGGCCTGGCTTTGTCCGTAGGAATTCCGATCGAAGAAACGTTGCCGGAGTTCAGTAGCCGATCGGTGCGACAACCTTGCACGGCCGGTGATCTCGATCCGATCACCTGGAGGAGTATCCGGCGCGAAATTCTCCATGCGCCGATCATCGATCGTTACAACCACGATACTGTCGAATTCTGCGGGATCGGTCAGTTGACCGAAAGAGCTGAATGTCGGACCAAGCAGCAAAGTGAACAAAGACATGAAGTGGGCACGCATATATGCGAGGATATGAGTATGGATCGAAAATACATGGATCGGTGGAATGGGCAGGAACTTCGATCGAAGCGGGATCTCGCGCCCGGGATAGGAGCGGCAGCTTGCCGAAGTGAAGCCGATGGTGCTGCGCGAGCGAGGAGGCGACCGGAGGGAGCCACCGCAGCCGCAGCAGCACCCGGCGGAGCGAGGCAACTAGAGCGGATAGCCCGATAAGGCGCCATCATCAACATCCAACCGCTGAAGACATGTCCGTCGATCCTGCAAATGCGCGCAATGCCCGATACCTTTGCACCACCATTCAGATGCAGGGATCATTATCCGATCTTCCGATCATCTGATCGCCACCATGTCCGTATTGACCACCGAGGACCGCCAGTTGCGCTACGAGCGCGGCCAACACAGCAACGAGTTCCTGATCGAGCTTTACCGCCGGCTGCTGAAGCCGCGGGTGATCGAGGAGAAGATGCTGAGCCTGCTGCGGCAGGGCAAGATCAGCAAATGGTTCAGCGGGATAGGGCAGGAGGCGATCAGCGTGGGAGCCACCATGGCGCTGCACGATGACGAGTACATTCTCCCGATGCACCGCAACCTGGGCGTGTTCACCACGCGCGACATGCCTTTCACGAAACTTTTCGCGCAATGGCAGGGCAAGGCGAGCGGCTACAGCAAAGGGCGGGAGCGGAGTTTTCATTTCGGCAGCCAGGAACATCGCGTGATCGGAATGATCAGTCATCTGGGTCCGCA
>JAEZDL010000156.1 GCA_023418095.1 Bacteroidota bacterium | reverse complement strand
CAAGGCCGAACACCGCATCGCCAAGAGCGGTAAACCCTTCGGCAGCTTCAGCCTGGAGGACCACCACGGTAGCCACGACTTCATGCTCTTCAGCGAGGATTACATGAAGTTCAAGCTCTACATGCAGCCCGGCGCGCTCCTCCTCCTGAAAGGCCGCGCCAGCGCCCGCACCTGGGGCCGCGACGAAGGCCAGATGGAATTCAAGATCAGCAGCATCGACCTCCTCAGCGATGCCCGCGACAAATACATCACCAAGCTCAACCTGAAGCTGGAGGCTGAACGCCTCACCGAAAGCACCGCCCGAGAACTCGGCGAATTGCTCAAGGCATCACCCGGCAAATGCAAGGTCAACTTCCAGATCTTCAGCCAGGCGGAGGGCATGGCGTTGGAGGCGCCGAGTAAGAGCCTCAACGTAACTCTCACGGAGGAGTTAGTAAGAGGGTTGGAAGGGTTGCCGGAGGTTGGGTATAGTTTGTCCTAAGAGCCTGTTTAGGAGCCTGTAAGAAGAAGAGAAACACCAACGGTTAGGATCGCCAAGTTGATAGTGGATGCCCCACGGATCACTCAGCGAACAGATTTCTGAATGTCAGGCTAGTGCTTCACGATCCGTGTGGCCTTGTACGCGCCGTTGGCATCGGTCAAGTTGATCAGATATATGCCATCAGCAACTCCTGTCATATCCACGAGCTGTTCACCGGGAGGAAGATCTTTGGCCATGATCACGGCGCCACTTGTAGAATGAATGGTCATGCGCAATGTTTCGGGGGAAGAAATGTTGATGCGGCTATTGGTGAGCGTTGGGGTGATGGTTAAGGCCGTTGCTTGTACTTCCTCCAAACCCACGATCGGCAGAACACAAACGGACATATCTCGCGTCACTTGGCCGATCATCTGGCCGTTCCGCCATTCGGTGGCCTTAATAGCAACATTGAAATCACCGATCTGTGTGGCTACCCATTGCCATTCACCCGTCACCGGGTCAATTGCGCCAACTAAAGAGTAACCAGGGGTCTCTTGACAATTGATGCCCAATGCCGGGACCAATTCAAAAGAAAGACTGTCTCCATCGGCATCGACAGGATCCAGCGAATGGCCGAAGAACCAATTGTTCGCGCCAAGATGATAATACGGGTCAAAGTTGAATTGAGGGACTTCAAAAACCACAGAATTATTCGCGCCAAGCGTTGAGGAAATCACCAATGTCGTGCTCACGCAGAAACTTTGAACATTGGAATTGGGCATATTGAGGATGCCGTTATTCCTGTTCTGAACATCCATGGTGATCACGTAGGTCCCTGGACCTGGAAACGTGTGATCCTTTTGATAGATGGAATACCGCAAGTCACCGTAGCATCCCATGCCACCGATAATATCCTGGAACGACTGCCTGGGCACAGTATCCAAGGTCCCATCCCCGTAATTGAAGATCAATTCAGGCTGATCTGCAGGACTGGAAAGACGAGTGTAATAATGGAATTCTATCGAATAAGTGGTCCCGGAAACATGTGTGTATCGGAACTCTCCTCCATGCACATGAGAAGAATACGAATCGGAGGCAAAGGAAATCATAGCCAGTAAAGCAATCATGTAGCGCATGGCAGGATATTTATTCAATAAATCTTTGCTCTACCCATGCCATACGTGCGCTTTGTTGGTTCTTCATTGCTTCAAGATCTTTGTTCGCCAGGCCATTCCTCATTTATCGAACAGGACGGTATGAACACCATTGGCAAGTGGTGACAAGTTAATCGGTGGCGACCACCGATCATTCACCACGAACTGGCTTCTGACCATTGTGCGGCCCAACATATCGACCACGCGGTAGCTGTACATACCGGGCTCCAACCCGGAAAATATCCATTGCCCGTCACCTAACGAATAAGCATGAACAGGAGAATCTTGTGAATTTAATTCAGCCATACCCACAGGTCCACTACATACCTCCACGAACTCCTCGCCTATAATTTTCGCAAGGTAATTCACGAACACACCATCTATCTGGGGTACGAATACCGAAGCAAATAATGTATCCCTGTAAAAGGCGATGTTTGAAACTCCGTTCGCTGGTACACCCAAGGACCCCGGACCGCCGCACCATTCGGTACCATCCCAACGGGCGATACCGCTGGCAGGAATTCCTCCGGCAAAGTTGCAGCCTCCAGCCACCCACAAGAAACCATCATGCACGATCATGTCCGCCCCTGTACAAAATGAGGTCTGATCGCCTAATGCTCGTTCCAAGCCACTCCCAAGTGAATGGAACTGTTCCCCATCCCAACGCATGATCTCCTTGCCTGCATTGCCGGCAACTGGAGTGAATTGGCCTGAGACGTAAAGATCGCCTTGATAAACAGCCAGTCTTTTTGCACCACCCAATCCACCTTGTATACCTGGCCCCAGACCGACCCATTGGCCATCGACGAATTCATGTATTCGCATGATCCCGTCAATGGTCATGTTCGATGTGCGTACCAATCGACCATTGTATTTAACAAGATCGCCTACACTACTCCCGCCGGGTAAGACTGGCCCAACGCCAATCCAATGGCCTCCCACTCGCTTCGCGACTCCGGGCGTAGGGTTTCCATCAACCTCAGTAAATACACCGCAGGCATATAAAGTGTCTTCAATGACTACCAAGCGGTTAACTGCGGAACTGAAGTTGCCGTAGTAGTGCCATGTTCCATCAGCGTGATACGCAACATGGCTATGGTTGGTCGCATTTTGAAATTGACCTCCAATGAATAAGGTGTCATTGTGGATCAACAGGGAAGTGACAATGCCCGGAATCACCCCAGGGATGGTATCCCAAGTACCATCTCGATAACGCAGTAATTGATTTGTAGATTGCCACGTACCAGTGACCTCACCGAGGGGGAGATCGCTCCTCCACAATACAGACTACTGTCACCTTCTGAATAAAACATGTGATACGCAAGCGTAGAAGGGGTACCGGGAACTCCTGTTGGCTCCCAAGTCTGTCCAAAACAAAAAACAGCCAAAAGCCAAGACGCCATTGAAGATATATTCCGGCACATGATCCTGTCAGCGTTGGATCATGATCCTCGTACTCCAGCGTTTGCCTTCTTTCTCAAAAACAACAGGGTATACGCCAACGGCCAGTGATGAAACATGTATAGGCGGGGAGAGAACATCTGCCACGAAGATCCGGTCCGAGATGATCGTACGGCCCAACATATCAACTACACGGTAGTTGTACAGTCCTTGCTCCAACCCGGAGAAACTCCAAAGATCCCCACCCAATGAATAAGGCATGAGAACAGTAGTAGGAACATGCGCATATTCACCGACCGAGGTAAAGAGGTCTGTACAGAATGCGGCCAAAAAGCCATCGGCATTCGTATCCCATATAGCACTGAAGTTCGGCTCGAACCACGCACCATTGCCGGGGTCATGCAAGGGGAAGTAGCTGTCCTGTGGAACAAAATTCTTGGAGGTGAAGCCTCCTGCGTACAGGTAATTCTGGTCCACAGCCAGCGTGAAAATGCTTTCATACGGTGGACCATAATCATCGCCTCCATAGTACGTACTCCACGCACGGTAATGCTGTGGTGTAAAAGACATCAAGAAACAGTCGGTCCTGTAGTCGGCCGCCGGATCCCCGATAATGCGGGGTAACTTCGTGCATATGAAAACATCCATAATCGATCCGCCTGATCAAGGGATCTGGCGTTCCTTCAGTTTACTTCTTCTTCTCCCCTTCTTCGCCTGTAGCGGATCTACGCCAAAGGGCGTTGCTACGATAGAGCCGTTCGATGCCACGCGATACATGGGCAAATGGTACGAGATCGCGCGGCTGGATCACAAATTCGAGCGCGGGCTCACCAACGTTACCGCCGAATATTCCTTGAAGGATGATGGCGGAATTTCAGTGGTGAACCGTGGTTATGATTTGGAGAAGGGTGAATGGAAGGAAGCCGATGGAAAGGCGGAGTTCGTGGATGGATCCGATCAGGCGCGATTGAAGGTCTCTTTCTTCGGGCCGTTCTATTCTGGCTACAACGTGATCGCTTTGGATGATGAGTACCGCTATTCCATGGTGACCGGTGATGATCGGGATTATCTCTGGCTGCTTTCGAGGGAAAAGGAAATTCCGGAGGAAGTGAAGCAACGATATCTGAAGCAGGCCCGCGACCAGGGTTATGATGTGGATGCGCTGATCTGGGTGGAGCACGACCGCACGGACGGTTGATCGCAGCAACTTTCGATGGTTCCTTCGTCTTATCGGAAAAGATCTCCATGCGACCATTCCTCTCCATTCTCTTTCTCGTTGTGATCATGGCCGCCACGGCGCAGACAGGTCCGGTGGTCACCATCTTCGGTGCGGTGAGAACGCTGCTCACCGATGATACCTTGAAAAACGTTTCGATCACGGCTATGGCGATGAACGATACTGTTCCGATCGCCCATGGAAGAATGCTGCCGAATGGCGGTTACGAATTGATACTGGACCGGTCCATGGACTACCGGATCCAATACAATTCACCAGACCATGTATCGAAGATCATCGAGATCGGATCGGCCAAGGCGGCCGGCAATATTCCTGAGGGTGGCTACGGGATGCAGATCGACATCGACCTGCCCAAAGCCTTCGGTGGTATGGATCTCTCTTTCCTGGAGGAGCCGGCTGGCAGGGCGATATTCGATCCACTGATGGGAGCATTAATCTGGGATACCCGCTATTCAGCCTCCGTGCAGGAACGGCAGGCGGCCATGTTGGAGGAATATCGCAAAAGGCTCCAGGAGGAGGAGTGATCAAGTTCGATCAGAGCACCCGGCGCACGATCCGGAGTTTGTGCGTGTATCGTGCTTCGTCCGCGTTGAAGATCCCTTTTCCATCCAACTTGTCGATCCGTACGCGGCCACTGCTGTGCGCTATGCGCAGTTCATCATCTTCGTTCCGTGTGAGTACGATCCCTACATGTACGATCCGGCCCTCTTCATTGTCGAAGAACACCAGGTCTCCGGGTTCGCATAGATCGAGCATTTCAACCGGATCACCTTCTTCCGCTTGCTGTGAAGCGTCGCGCGGCAGATAGATCCCCATGAGGATGAAGATCATCTGGATCAGGCCGCTGCAATCGACACCCCACGGCGTGCGGCCACCCCAGAGGTAAGGTGCGCCGAGGAACGGGTGCAGGTAAAGCTCCATCAGATCGGCGCGCTCCAGATCGGGTCTATGGTTGGTAACGGCGTGCACAGGGATCCGGCGGCCATCCCACAGGATCGTACCGTTCTCATAGAACGGAAGCACGGCGCCGTACGGAAGCACTACCTGTCTTTCGCCAAGGTCCACAATACTGTTGCCTGCACCGACGATCACACGCAGATCGGGATCGTAGTTCGGGGTTTTGGTCAGGTGGATCTGCTTATTGTCCACCCAACCTTCGTATCCATCATGATCGAACTGGAGCCTGGTCCATTTTTCGGCTTGTTCCAGCACTTCAGCGGTCTCGCCGAAAAGCCATTGTGAGACCATTTCCGATCGATCGGAAGGTTCCTTGCGCACGGGAACGATCGAAAGTGGGCAGATAACAGAACTCATTGCGATCCGAAGTTAGATAGTGAATGGTCAATGGCCGTTGGTGAATGGCTGGACACCCGTGCCTCTTCACTATTCACCATTCACCATTCACTCCCTCAGATCGCTTCGATCACCATGGCACTTGCGCCACCACCACCGTTGCATATACCTGCAGCGCCAAGTTTCTTACCCTGGTTGCGAAGCGCGTGCAGCAAGGTCACGATGATACGGGCTCCGGAAGCGCCCAGGGGATGGCCGAGGGATACAGCACCGCCATTCACGTTCGCTTTCTTCGGATCAAGTTTCAGCTCGCGGTTGTTTGCGATGCCGACGACGCTGAACGCTTCGTTGAGTTCCCACAGATCGATCTGATCGTTGTTGAGCCCGGCTTTCTTCAGGGCTTTTGGCAAAGCCTTCGCCGGTGCGGTGGTGAACCATTCCGGCTTCTGGGCGGCATCGGCATAGCTCACGATCCGAGCGAGCGGTTTGATGCCGAGTTCCTTCGCCTTCTCAGCGCTCATCAATACAACCGCTGCAGCCCCATCATTCAACGTGCTCGCATTCGCTGCGGTCACCGATCCGCTCGGATCGAACACGGGCTTCAGGCCAGGGATCTTGTCGAATTGAACGTTCTTGTATTCCTCGTCCTCTGCGAACTGGACCGGATCTCCTTTGCGTTGCGGAACTGGCACGGGAACAACTTCATCCTTGAAACGTCCTTCCTTCCAGGCGGTCGCACTGCGCTTGTAGCTTTCGATCGCGAACGCATCCTGATCCTCGCGCGAAATGCCGCATTCCTTGGCGCAGAGCTCAGCGGCGTTTCCCATGTGGTATTTATTGTAGACATCGGTAAGGCCGTCCTTCACCATGCCGTCGATCAGCTTCATGTCGCCGAGCTTTTGGCCGGTGCGGCCGGTGGCCATGTAGAACGGAACCTGGCTCATGTTCTCCATTCCGCCGGCCACCACCACATCGTTATCGCCGGCCATTATCGTTTGAGCGCCGAGCATGATCGCCTTCATTCCTGAAGCGCACACTTTATTCACCGTTGTGCACGGAACTGTCTCCGGCAGGCCTGCGAAGATCGCGGCCTGTCGAGCAGGAGCCTGGCCAACGTTGGCCTGCAGCACACAACCCATGAAAACCTCATCCACTGACTTCGGATCGACACCGCTCCGGCTCAGCGCCTCCTTGATCACGGTCGCACCCAACTGTGTTGCGGGCACGCTGGAGAGTGAACCAAGGAAACTGCCGATCGGCGTACGGACCGCTGCTACGATAACGACTTCTTTTGGCATGAAATGCGGGGCTTCTGTGAAATGTGGTGCAAAGGTAGGAAGCACTGAAAAGACGGATCGCTATATTTGCGGCCCCGCAGCAAGCGGGTTCTATTGGAGAGGTGGGTGAGTGGCTGAAACCAGCAGTTTGCTAAACTGCCGTACGGGGTCAACCTGTACCGAGGGTTCAAATCCCTCCCTCTCCGCAGCAGCGGGAAGCCGTAGGTGAAGAACCTGCGGCTTTCTTGCATCATGGGATCTGTGGGCGCCGCCCTGGCCTTTCCCTCGCCTACTGATCCTGCCACCCTGATCGAACCCGTTCGTCCTTAGGCTTCCGAGCATTACCAAAAATTATGTTTAATCTTTTTATTCAAACATTAAACAATACAGTAGTTTTGTTCCATCAAAATTCAAAAACTTTAAACATGAAAGCTCGATCACTCTTTCCTACTGCCCTGGCAATGGCGCTTCTAACGCAGGCCAGCGCCCAAACGGCCCGCGTACAGGTCATTCATAACTGCGCCGAGCAGGCAGCCGCTGAGGTGGACGTCTGGTTGAACGACATTCTCCTGCTGGATGACTTCGCGTTCCGGACCGCCACTCCGTTTGTGGATGCACCAGCCGGAGTTCCTTTCACCGTGGGGATCGCGCCCGCTTCCAGCGCTTCGGCCTCTGAAAGCATTTTCGAACAGACGTTCACGCTTGAAGTGGATGGCAGCTATATCCTCGTGGCAGGCGGCATCGTGAGCCCGGAAGGTTACATGCCAGCACCTGCATTTTCACTGGAAGTATTCAGCGGAGCCCGAGAAGAGGCTGTTGGTCCGGGTACGGATCTGCTCGTGTACCACGGAAGTACCGATGCACCTGCGGTGGACGTATATGAGGCCGCTGTGCTGAATGCAACAGTGATCGAGGATCTTGCCTATACCAACTATGCAGGGTACCTTGAAGTGCCCACGGTGGATCTTACGGTGCAGGTGCGAACGGCGGATAATTCCACCATTGTGGCTGCTTACGATGCTCCGCTCGCGACCCTGGGTTTGGAGGGACAGGCGATCACCGTGATCGCATCTGGCTTCATTGATCCTGCCATGAATAGTGATGGCGCCGCATTCGGACTTTTCGCGGTTCCGGCGACAGGAGGTGGATTCATCGCTTTGCCTGCGGCCGCATTGCCCGATCCGGCTCGCGTACAAGTGATCCATAATTCAGCCGACGCCGCCGCCGCGGAAGTGGATGTTTACCTGAACGGTTCCCTCCTGCTCGATGACTTCGCCTTCCGCACCGCGACACCATTTGTGGATCTGCCATCCGGCGTGGACCTCAGCGTTGCGATCGCACCCGGCAACAGCACCAGCGTGGCTGATGCGATCGCCACCTACTCCTATCAATTGGAAACCAATGGTACCTATGTGATCATCGCGAACGGTATCGTGAGTGCCACGGGATATCAGCCTACCGTACCCTTCGATCTGTATGTGGCCGAAGGTCGCGAACAGGCCGCCATGGCTGGCAATACCGACATCCTCGTATTCCATGGGGTAACCGATGCACCAACGGTGGACGTGGCTGAGATCGCACTGCTTGGAGGTGCCGTGATCGTGGATGACCTGGCGTATGGAGAGACTTCGGCCGGTTACCTTGAAGTAGGCACGGCCGATCTCGCCCTGCAGGTGCAGACCACGGACGGAACCCCGGTGACCGTGCATGATGCACCACTGGCTTCACTCGGCCTCGAGAACACCGCGATCGTGGTATTGGCCAGCGGTTTCCTCGATCCAACAATGAATGGCAACGGTGCGCCATTCGGCTTGTGGGTCGCTCTGCCAACTGGTGGACCGCTGGTGGAACTTTCGATCACCACCGCCATTGATGAAGGGGTTCGCGGTTCGTTCACCATCTGGCCAAATCCCGCAACGGAACAGGTAATGATCGATCTGGACGGAATGGAGAACGCGACCGTACGCGTGCTCGACAATTCCGGCCGCATCGTGGGTGCTCCGCTAGGCATGCAACAGAATGGCGGGCTTACGGTGCTCGATCTGAAGAACTATCCAGCGGGAAGCTACATTCTGGAGATCACGACCGGCGCGGGCATCGGCACTGCGAAGCTCTTCATTGAAAAGTAGATCGCTATTCCTTAGACAAGGTCGGTGAAAGTGAACTTGAACGGCCAATGGATCGGACGATATGATCGTTCGATCCATTGGTCATAATATTGAACGATCAAAGCGAACATGGTTCCACGCACGCAATTCCAGATCCGCGATCTGGAGGAGTTCTCCGGAGTGAAGGCCCATACCATCCGCATCTGGGAAAAAAGGTACAATCTCCTGGAACCGGCACGTACCGATACGAACATCCGCACCTACGGCATCAACGATCTGCGAACGATCCTCAACGTGGCCTACCTGAACAGGCAGGGTCACAAGATCTCGCGCATCGCTTCGCTCGATCCCGCCGCACGTGAGAAACTTGTGAACGAAACGGCGCTGGCCGAAAAAAGCGGAGAGGGCACGCTCACTTCATTGAAAATGGCAATGCTCGGTTTCGATGAAGTTCTTTTCGACAATGTAGAGGCAAAATACCGGGAAACGAATGGTTTCGATCGGGTGGTCGAGGACCTTTACCTACCGCTGCTGGAACACATCGGGGTGCTCTGGCAGACCAGCGCGATCTGTCCGGCGCACGAACATTTCATCAGCAATATCATCCGGCATAAACTGATCGCCGCAGCCAGTGCAATACCGCTACGATCGGTGCCACGCACCACCACCTACATCCTTTTCCTTCCGCCGGATGAACTGCACGAGCTTTCGCTGCTTTACGTGAACCTGTTGCTGCGCCGCGAAGGTCATCGCACCATCTACCTCGGGCAAAGTGTACCGATCGAAGATCTGCGGCAGCTCACCGGATCCCCGATCCAGCACCACATCTTCATCACCTCGCTCACATCATTCCCTGCCCTGCCGGAATTGGAGCGCATGATCCACGAACTCGCAGCCATGCTTCCGGCCGATCACAATACGATCTGGCTCGCCGGCCGGCGTACTGCGGAATTGGATCCAGCGAAATTGCCAAAAGGTGTAATGGTATTCCATGATCTGAACAGCATGAGGACGCTTTTGGCCAAGGGATCATCAGGTGGCTGACCTTTCTGTCAGGAACGATCGGACCGGTCTTTCTCCGCCAGCCATCCGCTCCAATGAAGGAGTATCCCGCCTTCGATCGGTTCTAGTCACTCGAACCATTCCGCAGGAATTCGCAACTTGCGTGGCATGCACCGCCCCGCTTCACCCCTGCTCGTAACGAAGGCCACCGGCGAGCTCGTTCCGTTCGACGTGGAACGGCTTCGCCGATCGCTCGAGCATTCCGGGGCCACGCCTGAATTGAGCGCACATGTCGCTGAAGCGATGCTGCCGAGGATCACACAGGGCATGTCCACCCGCAAGATCTACCGCACGGCCTTCAACCTGCTAAGCCAGCGATCGAAAAGGCTTGCCGCGCGCTACAGCTTGAAGCAGGCCATCATGGACCTTGGTCCTTCAGGCTACCCGTTCGAACGCTTCATCGCACGCATATTGGAGAAGGATGGCTATCGCACGCAGGTGGGCGTCATCCTCGCCGGCCGTTGCGTGGACCACGAAGTGGATGTCGTCGCAGAGCGTGATGGGGCCCATTATCTGATCGAATGCAAATACCATAACTCGCACGGGCGCTTCTGCGACGTGAAGGTGCCGCTGTACATCAATTCGCGCTTCGCTGACATCGCGCAGAAATGGCACGAAGGCACGGACGGGCGGCGTTTCGATCGCGGCTGGGTCATTACCAATACACGTTTCAGCAGCGATGCGATCAGGTACGGGGAATGTGCCGGTCTGCGTTTGATCGGTTGGGACGAACCTTCAAAAAGCAGCCTCAAGGACAGGATCGATCGCTCGGGACTGTACCCGCTTACATGCATGCTCACCCTTTCAAAGGCTGAAAAGACACGCCTTCTCGAGAAGGACCTGGTGCTGGCGAGCGATATCGCCCAACAGCCCGATATGCTTGAGCACGCCATGCTACGTGCGGATAAAGTGGCTGCGGTGCTGCGTGAAGCGGAGGAACTGGCAGGTTGAAACATCCAGGAGCCGGAAGATCCGATCGTCGATCGTTCAACAGCGGTTACCTTACGCCTGCTCCATGGCCGAGAATCCCTTCCCCTTTACAGGACTTTCCGATGCAGAAGTGATCGCTTCGCGGAAGAAGAGCGGCCGCAATGTGCTGGAGGAAAGTGAGAGCGGCAGCTTCCTGAAGGCCCTGATCACCGCGGTCACCGAACCGATGTTCCTGCTGCTGGTCGCGGCGGCCACGATCTATTTCATCCTGGGCGAACTGGGCGAAGCGATGTTCATGCTGGCGGCGATCGTACTAGTGAGCGCCATTTCACTCTACCAGGATCAAAGGAGCCGGCGCGCACTTCAAGCCCTGGCCAGGTACTCACATCCGCTCGCGCAAGTGATCAGGAACGATCAGGTGGTGGAGATCGATACGGCGGATCTGGTCGTGGATGACCTCACGATAATTGCCGAAGGTGGTCTGGTGCCTGCGGATGGTGAAGTGATCCATGCCAACGATCTATCCGTGAACGAATCCATTCTCACTGGTGAAGCGTTCAGCGTGCAGAAGGATGTTTCCGGCGGAGAGGCCAGCGTTGTTTTTCGCGCAACACAGGCCGTGGGCGGGCTGGCCGTTGTGCGTGTTACAGCGGTGGGTGGCGGGACACGTATTGGCCGCATCGGAGCATCGATCACCGCGATCAAGGAAAGCCGTTCGCCTCTGGAGATGCAGATCCGCCGGTTCGTGCGCAACATGGCGATCATCGGTGTGCTGTTCTTCCTGATCGTGTGGGGCCTCAATTTCATCGCATCAGGATCGTGGCTGGACAGTCTGCTCAAAGGCCTCACGCTCGCAATGAGCATTCTGCCCGAAGAGATCCCCGTAGCCTTCACCACGTTCATGGCGCTGGGAGCATGGCGCCTGATGAAACGCGATGTCCTGGTGAAGCATGCGAAGACCGTTGAAACGCTCGGATCGGCAACCGTGATCTGCACGGACAAGACAGGGACCATCACCGAGAATAGGATGGAATTGATCGCTGTGTGGTCGGTGGGGGCTCCTGCATCTCTCCGATCGGAGGAATGGCGTTCCACCGAAGCACAACGTTTGATCGAAGTGGCGATGTGGGCGAGTGAACCCGTGCCCTTCGATCCAATGGAACAAGCCCTCCATGAAGCCTATGGATCGGTGGCCGATACGGATGAACGGCCCCGGTTCCGCATGGTCCACGAATATCCGCTGAGCGGAAAACCTCCGATGATGACGCACATCTTCGCGAACGACGAGGGGCGGCGGATCATCGCTGCGAAAGGCGCCCCCGAAGCGATCCTCGCATGTTCAACATTGAACGATCGTGAACGGGCGCAGGTAAAGGCCAATGTGGAAGCGCTCGCAGCAAAGGGTTATCGTGTGCTCGGCGTGGGTGAGGCGGAGGCCAATGGCGCGGAATATCCCGCCGAACAACAGCACTTCGTCTTGAATTTCCTGGGTCTCGTGGCATTCCGCGATCCACCCAAAGCGAATATTCCTGAAGTATTGAACGGCTTCTACCAGGCGGGGATCCGCGTGGTGCTCATCACCGGCGACATCGCGGCAACCACCCGCGCGATCGCTCAAGAGGTCGGCTTCAAGATCCAAGGGGAAGCGATCGAGGGTGAAGTGATCATGGAAATGGGCGAGGCCGAACTTCGGAACGTGGTACGAAAGCACACGCTATTCACACGCATGTTCCCCGAAGCGAAGCTGCGCGTGGTGCGCGCATTGAAGCAACAGGGCGAGGTGGTGGCCATGACCGGCGATGGAGTGAACGACGGCCCTGCACTGAAGGCCGCGCATATCGGTATCGCCATGGGAAAGCGCGGAAGTGAACTCGCCAAGGAAGCAGCTGAGCTCGTGCTTCTGGAAGATGATCTTGGCCGTATGGTGGAGGCCGTGGAGATGGGCAGGCGGATCTACGCCAATTTGAAGAAAGCGATCCAATACATCATCAGCATCCACATCCCGATCATCCTCACCGTGGCGCTGCCGTTGCTGCTCGGCTGGCTTTACCCTAACATATTCACGCCGGTGCATGTGATCTTCCTTGAGTTGCTCATGGGACCCACCTGCAGCATCGCCTACGAGAACGAACCGGCCGAAGCAGGCATCATGCAACGGCCGCCGCGGCGCATGGATCTCACCTTCCTTTCCTGGATCGAATTACGCACCAGCATTGTACAAGGCCTGGTGATCACCGCCGGAACGTTGTTCGCTTATCAATACGGCGTATGTGAAGGGTTTGGCGAGGACATGACACGGACGCTTGTGTTCACTACGCTCATCATCGCCAACATCGCGCTTACGTTGGTGAACCGATCGTTCCATTATTCGATCATTGCCACCATCAGGTATGAGAACTGGTTGCTTCGCACGATCATCTTAACAACGATCGCATCACTGCTCTTCCTCCTCTATGTACCGATCGCGCGCGACTTCTTCGAACTGGCATCGCCTTCAGTCGCACAATTGGGTTTTGCCATCGCTTTGGGTCTTATTTCCGTGCTGTGGTTCGAAGTGGTGAAATGGCGCCAGCGCAACGCCGCGTTGTAACGAGCCTTCCTGTTCCGATGGCCGTCTTCGTAAGTAACTTCACGTCGATACTATTATTCATTATCCATTCCGATGCATTATGGTAAAACGATCCAAAACCGCAGTTGAAAAAAAGCCTTCCAAAAGCACATCTCAACCGATCGATGTGATGCCGATGCTCGCCACGCTGGTCTCAAAACCGATCGATGATGAGGGTTGGATCTACGAAGTGAAATGGGACGGCTACCGCGCGCTTGGTTACATGCATAACGGATCCGCCGAGATCCGATCGCGCAACAACAAAGTGTTCACCGAGAAGTATTATCCGATCGCGCAGGCGCTTCGCGATTGGGGGATCGATGCGGTGGTGGATGGTGAACTGGTGGTGCTGCTCGAGAAAGGGATCGCCGATTTCAGCAGTATGCAGAACTGGCGCAGCGAAGCCGATGGACACCTCGTGTATTACGTGTTCGATCTGCTCTGGTACGATGGCCGTGATCTGATGAACGAACCGCTTCACGAACGCCGCGAGATCCTGGAGGAACTGATCGAAAAATTACCCGCCGGAAGTCCGATCAAACTGAGCGAACAGTTCGATACGTCAGGGAAGGAATTCTTCGCGCTGGCCGACAAGATGGGTCTCGAAGGGATCATGGCAAAACGGCTCGATTCCATCTACGTGCCCGATCACCGATCGAAGGATTGGCTGAAGATCAAGACCGAGAAACGACAGGAAGCGGTGATCGGCGGATACACTCGGAACGAAGGCACCAGCAAGCCTTTCAGCGCATTGTTGCTCGGCATTTATGAAGGAAAGCGATTCGTTTCCATGACGCCGGTGGGAACAGGCTTTTCAGTGAAGCAGCAACGCGAGATCCTCGATCGGTTGAAGCCGCTTCAGATCGATGAAAGTCCCTTCGATGTTGCGCCGGAGTTCAACAAACCTTCACGCTTCCGCCCGAATCCACCGCCCGCAGATGTGGTCTGGGTGAAGCCGGAGATCGTGTGCGAGATCAGCTATCGCGAGAAGACGCCCGATGGCAACATCCGCCATCCGTCGTTCAAAGGGATCCGTGAGGATAAAAAGGCGAAGGAGGTCGTTTGGGAGATCCCGATCCCGCCGCCGATCGAAAAAGCGGAAGAGAAGAAAAGCACCGCCAACAAGAAAGGAAAGCAGAATGTCTCCCGATCGGATGTGATCGCGAAAGTGGAAAAAGGCGATCGAAGAACGCTGCTGAATCCAACGGAGGAAACCCAGGTGAAGGAGATCAACGGCCACCCGATCAAATTCACCAACCTGAGCAAACTGTATTGGCCGGAAGACAAGGTGAGCAAGCGCGACATGCTGAATTTCTATTACCAGATGGCGCCGGTCATGCTCCCGTACTACAAGGGAAAACCGCAAACGCTCAATCGCTTCCCCAACGGTATCCACGGAAAAACATTCTACCAGAAGGATGTAAAAGGAAAGGCACCGGGGTGGATCGAAACATTCCCTTACTACAGCCACATGGATCAGCGCGACAAGGAATTTTTGGTGATCACCAACGAAGCGTCGATCCTCCACGTCGCGGGCATGGGCTGCATCGAGATCAATCCGTGGAACAGCCGCGTGAGCACGCCCGACAACCCCGATTGGTGCATCATCGATCTCGATCCGGACAAGAACACGTTCGATCAGGTGATCGAGTGCGCGAACGTCACCAAACAAGTGCTCGACGCGATCGGTGTTCCGGCATACCCCAAGACCAGCGGCAGCACCGGCATGCACATCTACATCCCGTTCGGCGCGAAATACACGTACGAACATTGCAAGGAATTCGGCCGCGTGATCGCGAAGATCATCCATGCGCAGATCCCCGAATTCACCAGCATCGAACGATTGGTCGCCAACCGCGGTGGAAAGATGTACATCGATTTCCTGCAGAACCGTCCGCAGGCAACCGTCGCCGGGCCATATTCACTTCGCCCGAAACCCGGCGCGCCCGTAAGCACACCGCTGGATTGGAGCGAAGTGAAGAAAGGCCTCAAGATCACCGATCACAACATCCATAACGTGGTGGATCGTGTGAAAGAGATCGGCGACATCTTCAAACCCGTGATGGGCAAAGGCATCGATCTGAAAAGCACGCTCAAGAAGATCGAAACGGTTTTTGGGATGAAATGGGAGTTCAAGGGAAAACTATAGCTGAAGGCTGAAGGTTGATGGCTGAAGGTTGGAGGCTGAAGGTTGGAGGCTGGAGGTTGAAAATTGCCAACTGCAAATTGCTCCTTGAGTTCAAGAGGGCGCGCCGGCGTTAAATGCACGCCGTCGGGCTATACGCTGCAAGGCTTCGGCCGCCAAAAGCGCGGCCTGCAGGCTTTCCGCTTCTATCCCTCGCGCAACATCCGATCCGAAATACCAGGATAAATCACTTCGAATTCATTATATATTCGATCAATGGATCAGAAAATGGTTGTCTTTCTTGCGATCGGCAAAGCCATAGGAACCATGATCATGATCAACTTGATCGGTTTCGGTCTGATGCTGGTCTTCACAAATGATGTAACGGACATCGGTTTCAAGCATGGTGTTTTCAGCGTGAACGGCAACCCGACCGGCATTAATTTCTTCTCCGTTGTAGGACGCATTCTTCTCGCCGCGCTCTTTCTCTTCTTCGTTCTCGTCGATCTGCGAAGAGCGAAACGATCCGCTTGACCTTTTCACAAAAAGCTCATCGTCGCCGGATCGAACTTCACTCCTGCCCTGCTGAACGCCGTTTCCAGGATCTTTTCTTCGATCGCATCCGCAGGACTTCCGATCCAAATTTTTCCTTGATCCACGATCATCAAGCGATCGCTCAACGCGATCGCCGTTTGCAGATCGTGCGTGGAGATCAACGCGGTCTTTCCGGTCGAATGCACGATCTCCTTCAACGATCGCATGATCTGCACGCGGTTCACCAGATCGAGGAAAGCCGTTGGTTCATCGAGCAACATCAGTGGCGTATCCTGCGCAAGCGCCCGTGCGATCAACACTTTCTGTAATTCACCATCGCTCAGCGCCCCGATCGATCGATCGGCGAATCGTCGCGTATCGGTCAACTCCATTGCCTGTTCGATCTTCTTCCGATCGGTGTCTTTCAACCTTCCCAGATGATCAGTCCAGGGCTGGCGGCCGAGCGAGATCAACGTGCGCACTTCAAGACTTCCGGTCATCGGTCGCCCCGTCAACACCACGCTGATGTTCCTTGCGCGTTCGGCCGATGACATTTCCTGCAACGGTTTTCCATTCACTTCCATCGATCCACCGAGCAAAGGCTGAAGACCGGCAAGTGTTCTCAACAGCGTTGATTTTCCACTTCCGTTCACGCCGATCAAACCGATCAATTCACCGCTCGACATCTCGAACGAAAGATC
Source organism: Bacteroidota bacterium (assembly GCA_023418095.1). GTDB lineage: Bacteria > Bacteroidota > Bacteroidia > Flavobacteriales_F > PHOS-HE28 > PHOS-HE28. The sequence continues at coordinate 6,922 of JAEZDL010000156.1, read as the reverse complement.
CTTCAGGACATGCTTCCTCCCGTAACCAACACTGATCCTTTCAGCCTTCACCAACGTTCTCATGCAGCACTTGCCCAACGTTTACCGCTCAACAATACCCAGGCTACGACCGGTGCACCGAGCAGTGAAGTGATCGCATTCAATGGGATCGCCGATCCAACGATCGGAAGCCGGACGATCAGATCACAGAAAAGCGCAAGCGCGCCGCCGCAGAGAATAGTCGCGGGCATCAAGCGGATATGATCGCTTGTACGGAACAATCCGCGCGCAACATGCGGCGTGGCCAGGCCAAGAAAGGCGATCGGTCCACAAAAAGCTGTGATCGTTCCAGCAAGGATCCCTGTGATCCACATGATGCGCCTTCGCGTGCGATCCACCTGTACACCTACGGTCGCGGCATGATCATCGCCAAGCAACAACGCGTTCAACGGCTTGATCGATAGTAGCGCGCCGATCAAACCGATCACCACCGGGATCACCAGGAGCGGCAACCGATCGAGCGTGACACCGGCGAAGGAACCCATTCCCCAGATCACAAAGCCTTTCAAAGCAGCGGCCGGGCTCGCGACCTGTAGCACACTGATCAACGCGGAACACAGATAACCGATCATCAGTCCGATGATCAACAGGGTGATCCCGTCACCAACACGCCGATCGGCGAGCAGGATCAGCACCAGCACACCCATCGCACCTGCCAGCGCCGCCACCACCAGCGGCGCATCGATCGGTACCGGCAGCCGCGACCACAATGGATGAGCGAGCATCACCACCGCGACGCCAAGACTTGCACCGGAACTGATCCCCAGCACGGAGGGACCGGCCAGTGGATTCCGGAAAAGCGTCTGCATCAGCAGGCCGCTGGCAGCAAGACCGCAACCGGCGATCAGCGCGGTGATCGCCTGTGGCAACCGCACTTCGCGGACGATCGAAGCGAATTCACTTCGATCGGAAGAGATCAGTGCTGCGATCACATCTTCAAAAGGAACAGCCACCGATCCGATGAAAAGATGCGCGACGAACAGGGACACACACGCGGCGAAAAGCAGGATGAACGGCCAGATCGAGCGCATGCGTGCGGTAAACTTACTGCGCATCGGCCGCCCTCGTCGCATGTACAGCTCTTTACCATGATCATGCGATTACATGGGGCGATCCAACAAGATACTTTCGCAGCCTTCAACAGGAACCTGATTTGATGAGAAGTGCGCATGCGTTGATCTGGGCCTTATTCCTTTTTTCCTGCTCCTCTTCCCCGGAAGAAGGATCGACCGGGCAGGATGAAGGGATGCAGACGGAAAAAGCCGTGAACCTTTACAGTCACCGGCATTACGATACCGATAAGGAACTCTTCGCCCTTTTCACCGAACGCACAGGGATCAAAGTGAACATTGTGCAGGCAGGCGATGATGAGTTGATGGCCCGCATGGAAGCCGAAGGCGCGAAAAGCCCGTGCGATCTGTTCATCACCGCGGATGCCGGAAGACTGGGGCTCGCCCAGAAACGGGGATTGTTGCGGCCGGTTCGAAGCGAAGTGCTCGAAGCGAACATTCCGGCCCACCTGCGTGAACCCGATGGGCATTGGTTCGGCCTCACGATGCGTGCCCGCGTGATCGCCTACAACAAGCAAAAGGTGAACGGATCGGAACTGGGAACATACGCCGCGCTCACCGAACCGAAGTGGAAGGGAAAACTCCTTGTGCGCAGCTCCGAGAACGTTTACAACCAAAGCCTCGTGGCCGCCATGATCGAACGCAATGGCGAACAGGCCGCCACCGATTGGGCGAAAGGCATCGTGGCCAACATGGCGCGGCAACCACAGGGCGGCGACACCGATCAACTGCTCGCTGTTGCCGAGGGGATCGGCGATGTGGCGATCGTGAATTCCTACTATGTCGGCAAATTGATGGCCGGGACCGAACCCGAAAAGCAGCGTGCACGCGATGTACTCGCGGTCACATTCCCTTCCATGGGCGACCATGGCACACATGTGAACGTGAGCGGCGGTGGAGTTGCACGCCATGCACCGAACCCCGACAACGCGATCGCACTGCTGGAATTCCTGATCAGTGACGAGGCTCAGGCGCTGTTCGCGGGAGGCAACAAGGAATATCCGGTAAAGCACGGCGTTCCGATCCCGGCGGAACTGGCGGCCTTCGGGGAATTCACCGCCGATACGTTGGACCTGGTGGTACTTGCCCGGAACAACGCACAGGCCGTAAAGATCATGACCGCCGCAGGCTGGCGGTAATCTGCATGCAGGGGATCTTCGGCCGCGATCGCATTCCGTTCACATTGATCTCGCTGCTGGCGTTGGTGCTGGCGATCCCGCTCTTCGCGGTACTCACGGCTCCGCTGCATTCCTCCGCGCCGGAATGGCCGCACGTATCCACCACCATCCTTCCCGCGCATCTTTGGGAAACGCTCCAGCTATGCGCGGGTGTGCTCTGCATCGCGCTCTTCATAGCAGTACCCAGTGCATGGCTGGTGGCCGCGTGTGATTTCCCAGGCCGTTGGATCTTCAATTGGGCGCTGGTGCTGCCACTGGCTCTGCCTACATACATAAGTGCCTTCACGTACGCCGATCTGCTCGGCCCAACGGGACGGTTGAGCCAGCAGCTTCACGAGCTTACAGGGATCAGGATCGATGTGATGAGCCTTGGCGGGCTCTCCTTCGTGCTCGCCTTCGTGCTCTTTCCCTACATCTACCTGCCTGCCCGGGCTGCTTTCAGCAAGGGCATGGCCTCGCAGCTCGAAGCCGCGCGAACGCTCGGCGCCAACGGACTGCTGCGGTTCAAGCGGATCGCGCTGCCGCTCGCAAGGCCGGCGATCGCCGGTGGATCGATCCTTCTGTTGATGGAGACCCTGAACGATTATGGTGCGGTGAAATATTTCGGGATCCGAACGCTCACCACGGGGATCTTCAGGAGTTGGGGCGGCCTGTACGATACCGGAAGTGCGCTGCGGTTGAGCATGGTGCTTCTCGGCCTGGTCGGCCTGCTGCTCTGGCTTGAAGTGCGGTCGCGCAAAGGCATACAGCAGATCACCGATCAGGTACCCGCAGCACGATCGAGGTTGGAGGGACTGCCGGCATTCCTGGCCTTCGCGTGGTGTACGCTGATCTTCGTTCTCGGGGCAGCGCTTCCGATCGGGAAGATCGTCGCCGATGTGATCGGCGATCGTGATCTGCGCTCATTGGAAGCCACGCTGCCCGCCTTTCGGAACACGCTCTACATCGCTTCACTGGCCGCGATCTCCACGCTTTCCATCGCGATCCTTTTCACGTTCAGGAAACGGTATCGCCGCCGATCGGACCTGGCGATCTGGATCGCACGCTCGGGCTATGCGATCCCGGGTGCCGTGATCGCCATCGGCGTAATGGCCGCGGCCGGCTGGATCGATCGGCAGACACCGGCCGGCTATGCCATGATCGGCACCATCGGCCTGCTCACCTATGCGTTCACCGCGCGCTTCCTCGCCGTTGGAACGCAGCCGCTCTTCAATGATCTGCGCAACCAGAGCATCGCGTTGGACGAGGCTTCGAAATTGCTCGGTGCATCGCCCTGGCGAAGCTTCACACGGATCAATCTTCCTTTGCTTCGGCCCGCCCTGCTCGCCGCTGCGTTGCTGGTCACGATCGATGTGATCAAGGAACTTCCGCTCACGCTGATCCTTCGTCCGTTCAACGTGCATACGCTCAGCACCCAGGCATACGCCTATGCCTCGATCGAGCAACTGCGCGAAGCTTCCTGGCCGGCATTGCTGATCGTGCTTTGCGGAGCGCTGCCGGTGCTGCTGCTGGAGCGACTTCTCACCTACCGGAAACGCTGAGGTCATCCCAACGATCCGTTCATCCGCCGCAGAGGCCATCCATCGATCGGCCGCGGCGTGGAGTTCAATGGCTGAGTACCTTCGGCTCATGCGCATCGCATTGTATGGTTACGGGAAAATGGGCCGTGCGATCGAAGCGGCTGCGATCGAACGTGGCCACGAGATCGTGCTTCGCGTTGGATCGAAGAATGCGGGCGTATCACCGAAAGGTGCCGATGTCGCCATCGAATTCAGCAAACCGGAGGAAGCGGTGCGCAACATCGGTCTGTGCCTTTCCGACCATGTGCCGGTGGTGGTGGGCACCACGGGATGGTACGATCGGATGAATGAAGTGAAACGGGCGATCGATCGACAGCACGGGTCGCTGTTGTGGGCAAGCAATTTCAGCCTTGGCGTGAACATCTTCTTCTGCCTGAACCGGGCGCTGGCAGCGATGATGGAGAAACACCGTTATGCGGTCCACATCGATGAGATCCATCATGTGCACAAGCTTGATGCGCCGAGCGGCACAGCCATCACCCTGGCGCGTGACATCGATCTGCGCAACCGGCGATACAGCGGATGGGAACTCGCTTCAAGTGAATTGGTCCACACCGATCATGAAGATGCCGATCGAAAGGACGATCCAGCGCGGGACCATTTCATCGATCGCCAGATCGATGCTGAAGCACCACTTCCGATCCCGATCCTGAGCGAACGCGTGGGCGAAGTGCCGGGCAAACACGCGGTGACATGGAACAGCCGCAACGACCGGATCGTGATCTCGCATGAAGCCTTCGATCGCAGCGGTTTCGCGCAGGGCGCCGTGGTGGCGGCCGAATGGTTGCGCGGGCGCAAAGGCCTGTTCACCATGGATGATGTTCTGGGTGCATGAATATCAACGACCTTCGCGTGCCGTAGATCAGAAATCAGTTCCAAGGAATAGATGATCCCCTACCTTTTTCTCCTCGCGTACATCCTCGTGCTTTTCGCATGTCTTTGGAAACTCTTCCAAAAGGCAGGTCGGCCGGCATGGGCCGGATTCGTTCCGTTCTACAACATCGTGGTTTGGTTGCAGATCAGTGGCAAGCCGTGGTGGTGGGTTTTCCTTTTCCTGGTGCCCGGCGTGAACCTGCTCATGTTCATCATCATGAACGTGAACATTTCGATCGTACTGGGTGAACGTGAAGTAAAGGACCACCTGGTGATGGTGCTGCTCCCGTGGGTGAAGATCCCCCAGCTGGTGTTCTCCGATCGGGCATATGTGGGACCAGTGCCTGCAGAGAAGCGCAAGCGCGGCCTGCTCGGCCAGTGGGGCGATGCGATCCTTTTCGCGGTGATCGTGGCAACGGTATTCCGCACCTTCACGTTCGAAGCGTTCACCATTCCTACGCCTTCCATGGAAAAGAGCCTGCTGGTGGGCGATTACCTTTTCGTGAGCAAATTGAGCTACGGCCCGCGCATGCCGATGACGCCGGTGACCTTCCCGTTCACGCATCACACCATGCCGTTCACCACGTCCACGCCTTCGTTCGTTACGTGGTTCAGCCAACCCTACCGCAGGTTGCCTGGTTTCGGTGTTCCAAAGAGAGGCGATGCGGTGGTCTTCAACTTTCCGGAAGGCGATACGGTGGTGGCGAATTTCCAGAACCAGAGCTATTACCAGTTGGTACGCAACTACGGAAGGGACAAGATCCACGATCCGAATTTCCGCATGTTGAACATGGTGGATGGCCGCGTGGTGAACATGCCCACCGGCGGGATCCTGGTACGTCCGCTGGACAAGAAAGAGAACTACATCAAGCGCTGCGTCGCGATCGCCGGTGACTCGATCGAAGTGATCAACGGCGTGCTGCACGTGAACGGTGAGGCGGAGAACCTTCCACCGGAAGCACAATACGGCTACGAATTCGTAGTGAAGGAAAAGTTCAATGAGAAGCGGTTGAAGGAGATGTTCGACATCAGCCCGGACGATATACAGCCGATGCAGAACGGCTTGGTGAGCATGCCTGCAACCCCGGAGACTGCTGAAAAACTGAAGGAATTCAACAACGTGGTGAGCATGCAGCGGCAGAACAATCCGAAGGGATACGAAAGTCCTTACCACAAACTGCCATACTTCCCTAACGACGCGCGCTACGACTGGACGGAGGACAATTTCGGTCCGTTGTACATCCCGAAGAAAGGTGCGACCGTGCAACTCGATCTTGAGGTGCTACCGTTGTACGAACGTGCGATCCGCGTGTATGAGCACAACGATCTGCAGGTGAACGGCACCACGATCCTGATCAATGGCGAACCCGCGACGAGCTACACGTTCAAGCAGGATTATTACTGGCTGATGGGCGACAACCGCCACCGATCACAGGACAGCAGGTTCTGGGGATTCGTACCGCACGATCACGTGGTCGGGAAAGCCGTGCTGGTGTGGTTCACGAAGGATCCGTACACTGGCATCCGCTGGAAGCGGATGTTCTCGTCAGTGAAATGAAGGCTGAAGGCTTGGGGATGAAGGATGAAGGATGAAGGATGAAGGATGAAGGCTGAAGGCTGAAGGCCGCCATTCTACATTCAAAGTTCTACATTCAAAATTCTACATTCATAATTCCACATTCTCCTTCCCTCCGATCCAGCCGAGGTGCGTGTGCTTGAAGTGATCGGGGAACTTGAGGCCGTAGCCGAAGATGCGATCCATGCTGGCGTGGCCGAAGAGGATGATGCCCGCCATGGTGACCGCGTCGTTGTTCAACAGGTAATGCCCCAGAAAAGCGATCGCGATCGCGAGGCCCTTGTGATGTAGCACGTTGTAGGTGATCGCACCGATCCGTGGATTGATGGCATAACCGATCATGCCGATATCGGGGCCGATGAACAGGAGCACATACACCCACCACGGTGAGTAGCCTATGAAGATGAAATGCAACGCGATCAGGAATTGCGCGAGTTCCTCGAGCTTGAGCTGGAGTTTCATATGGATGTTACCGAAGTTGCGTTAGGTACTGCGTTAAGATGCAAGCCTTCGGTCTAACTTTTTCTCAATGTATCTTTAGACCTCCAAAGGAAGTTGCTCTAGAGCACTATCCTGTGTAGCCCGGGCCCTGGCCTGGGCTATCTT